>JAZQSR010000185.1:0-4014 GCA_045630225.1 Treponema sp.
CCTCGTGGGCAGAAAATTTACCATCGGCAGTAATCACCGTCCAACCATCCTCTGCCACATCAACCTCAGGTACACCAAGATTAATCATGGGCTCAATGGCCAGCACCATTCCAGGCTGAATCCGTGGGTTTGGTCCCCGGCCCACCACGTTGGGTACAGAAGGATCCTCGTGAACCTCCAAGCCCACACCGTGACCACAATATTCATAAACAACGCCATAACCAGCAGCTTCTGCCACGGCGGACACGGCAGCACCAATATCCTTGATGCGGTTTCCTACCTTACAGGCTTCAATTCCAGCTGCAAGACACTGGCGTGTTACTTCCACCAATTTCTGGTACTCAGGCTTTACCTTACCAATCATCAGGGTAACGGCAGAGTCACTGATGTAGCCATTCAAATCGATGCCCACGTCAATGGAAACAAGATCTCCATCCTTTATCTTGCGTTTTTTTGATGGCACACCGTGAATAACCTCGTTGTTTACGGACACACAGGCAGCACCAGGAAAATTTTCCCGATACCACGCAGGCTTTCCCCCACGAGCAGTCATGTATTCAAGGCACAAGTCGTCAATATCCTTGGTAGACATCCCTGCTACAATCTGTGGAATAATGCTTTTGTACATTTCTGCCAACAGGCGGCAGGATTTTCGAATACCTTCTATCTGAATTTCATTTTTAAGTCGAATCATCTTTCCTCCAACATGCTCTTTTTCAACAGGGCGGGAACCCGCACCTTTTTATCTAACCGCATAGCCTCATCGAGACAAACACCTGCGGTATATGTATCATCCATACGGAAATATGCTCCAGCCATCCGCACCAACAATGCTGCATCATCCTTGGGACTCAGGGCCAACTCCAGTGCTGCCTCCCAAGCATCCAGTGCCAGTTCGTCGGACACATGTCCTTCCAGCTGATTCAGCCACAAGTTTCGAGCCAAAATTAAAACCTCTGGAAAAAAGTGGCGAAAGTACGAAAAGGTCTTTTCCATGGCAATAATTTTAGTAACCAGCAAGGCTGCATCGTAAAATCGGGAGCGAAGAATCAATTCCTCACACAAGATAAAACCATAGTCCATAAAGTCTTCTCGACAAAACCACTTTGCCAAGCTAAAATCAGTAACTTCACGACACATACGGACGTACTCTTCTACTGATTCATCTTCTCGTCCATGAAGCAAGTCAAAGAAAATCAGTTTTGCCCTGCTTTCAGGATCTTCTCGGCTTAAAAGCCATTTTCTGTAGTCAAAGGAATTTCCCCGTGACTCCTCCGCCTTGTGGTGGGTAGCACGAGACAGATCGAACATGGCTCGACACTGAAAATCAGAGAGAATTTCGTAGGCTCGCACCAAACGGTGAAAGGCTTCTATTTGCTCCTTGGACAAATCAGCGGCATCTATTGTATCGGGATGAAGTTCTTTTGCTTTTTTTCTGTAGGCTCGTTTAATTTCTGCGGCTGAAGCTGTGGGATGAACCCCTAAAATCTGATAACAATTTTCCAAACTCAGCCTAACCTAAGCGAGAGCCGACTACACGAGCCTGCTCAGAATCTCCAATTATATTAAAATCGTTTACCACCATTCCTTCCTTTTCCATGACCTTCATCAGAACGTGGTTTGCTGAAGGTGCTGAAAACAGAGCCTTGGTAACAAAGGCAGCACCTTTTTTTCCTGTAAGATTACCACAGGAAGAAAGTACTTCTGTTACACGAACAGGAATCTTTCCCTTGAACAAGCCATAACTGGGACTTAAAATCACCACATATTCGTAGGGCGTCAGTCTGAGTGTATCTGTGGACCGATTTCCATCCACCACATCTACAATGTGGCCACTACCAGCAGCTCCATCAGAAAGAGCTTTTACTATTGTACTATTATGTTTTGATTGGATATCAAGAAAATGAAGGATTATAACACGCATTTTTCACCAGTTTTCTACAAATATTTATACCGGAACTGGAGATTGATTCTGTTGGATTTTTCAGCGTGTGTTTCCATCAAAACCAAGAAAGGTTGATGACATAAAACACACGCCTAAAATCAATAAAGGATCGTTACATTATCTCCTGTTTACAGTGCTGCATCAGCAGGAGCTTCAGTAACAACTTCTTCAACAGCTGCAGGTTCAGTTGCTTCGGCACTCTCAACCTCTACAGCCCCTGAGTCAGTAGGCTCAACTGCATCAGTGGATGTTGCCTCTTCAGCAGTAGTTTCTTCGTCCAACCAGAAACTACCAGATCCAGTTGCTTCTTCTTGGGCAGCGGCTGCATCCAAGGAATGAACTTCAGGAGCCTTATTGATAAAGGCCAAGATAAAGGTGGCCACAAAGAACAAAGTTACTAAAATATATGTAGTCTTGGTTAGCACATTGCCAGAACGGGAACCAAATGCAGCTGAGTTTCCGCCTCCCAAGAGACCACCCATGCCACCACCCTCTTCATTCTGAAGAAGAACCACACATACCAGCAAAACGCATATAATTACAAATGCTACCAAAAGAATAATACCAATAACACCCATTTGTTTGTTACTCCGTCTTATAAGATACAATGTTGGATTATACCCCAAATTACGGTTTTATGCAAGGGAAGCGCTTTTTTTTTCATATTACAATAGTTTTGCTTTGACAGATACCCCTACACATGAAAACGCGCCTTCCCCTTTTGCAGGGGCTGTGATATACTTTTTTCCATGAGCACACAAAAATTTGTCCACCTTCATGTTCATTCTGACTTTTCCTTGCTGGATGCCTCAGCAAAAATCAATGACTTGGTAAAAAGAGCAAAGGAGCTGGGTATGGAAGCCCTGGCTTTAACCGACCACGGAAACATGTTCGGGGTGTTGCGATTTGAGCAAGCCTGTCGAAAGGCGGGAATCAAGCCCATCATCGGCTGTGAATTCTACGTGGCAGCAGGAAGTCGTCACGCAAAAAACACCACAGAGCGAGGAAAAAACTACTACCACTTGATTCTTTTGGCAAAGAATGAGGAAGGTTACCGCAATTTGATGCAGCTAGACTCCGCAGCCTATACCGAGGGAATGTACTACAAGCCTCGTATTGACAACGAGATTTTGCGTCAGCATAGCGGTGGACTGGTGTGTCTTTCTGCCTGTCTTGCAGGACAGCTTCCCCAGTTGCTTTTAACAGGTAAGATGAAAGAGGCTGAGGATTTTGTCCATGAGTATCAAGATATTTTTGGCAAGGAAAATTTCTTTGTAGAATTGCAGGACCACGGTATTTCTGAGCAAAAGAAGGTTGCTCCCCTCCTCATCGACATTGCAAAAAAGCTGGATGTCCCCATGGTGGTAACAAACGATATCCACTTTGTATTGAAGGAAGATCAGGTGGTGCAGGATGTGATGCTCTGTATTGGTCGAAAGGAAACGAGAAGTGACCCCAAGCGGCGAAATCCCTACAACAGCGAATTCTACATGAAAAGCGCCGAGGAAATGGCAGAGCTCTTTCCTGAATATCCAGAAATGATGGAAAACACGGTGAAAATTGCAGATATGTGCGATTTTACCATTCCTCAATTTTCCACGGAGCAGTTGAAGGACTGCTTGCCGGTGTATCAGATTCCACCAGAATTTGCCACTCAGGACGATTATGTGCGACACTTGGTGTACACAGGTCTTGAAAAACGATACAAAACCATTACCCCAGAGATTCAAGAGAGAGCAGAGCATGAGCTTTCTGTAATTTTCAAGATGGGATTTTCTGGCTATTTCTTGATTGTGTGGGACTTTATCAACTGGGCCAAGCAAAATGACATTCCCGTGGGCCCTGGTCGTGGTTCTGGAGCAGGTTCCTTGGTAGCCTATGCCATGACCATTACCGACGTAGACCCCTTCCGCTACAACCTCCTGTTTGAGCGATTCTTGAATCCTGAGCGAATCTCCATGCCTGACTTTGATATTGACCTGTGTAACGAGGGACGTCAGGCTGTAATCGACTATACTCGGCAAAAGTACGGAGACGAGCAGGTAGCCCACATCGTTACCTTCAACACC
>JAZQSR010000186.1:0-3584 GCA_045630225.1 Treponema sp.
TTGGCCTCCGACTTGTTGTTCCAGCCAGTTCCACAGGGTCAAACAGGCCCACGGGGGTATAAGTTGCCCCTGATTCGCTCCATTCTACCTGACGCAGCACAGTTACCGCTTCTTCTAGGCTGAACTTAAAGGCAATCTGCCGCTCAGGTCGTGCTCTGGCAGCATCCTCTAGGTTTATAGCTCGTTCCTTTACCACAAGACCGTCAATGTCATAGTCAAGCTGTGGTCTAAGCTCCATCACTTGGGCTCGATAGTCGATAACCTGCTGGGGAGAATTGCAAAGCTCCAATGGCACCGTGGTAAAGCCA
Organism: Treponema sp.; assembly: GCA_045630225.1. Taxonomy (GTDB): domain Bacteria; phylum Spirochaetota; class Spirochaetia; order Treponematales; family Treponemataceae; genus Treponema_F. Next base: position 309 of record JAZQSR010000186.1, read on the forward strand.
CAGGATTCTAGCCACTGTACCTTGGTAATTTCGTCTGCAAAGGAGTGGTTTTCAAAAAGGGCGTCGTAGCAGATAACCTTTAAGTGCTGGCTTCCCTCCCCATCCTTTCGCTTCATAAGCCCGTTGGCGGCATTGCGACAATTTGCCTTGTCGGAGAAAAAATCACGGTGGACTTGACGGGTCATAATTACCTCACCACGAATACCTCCTGTGTAAGGAAGGATTTTTCCTTCCAGCTCCAGCTTTGCAAGAACACCCTGCATTTTCTTGGCGTTGGCAGTGATATCATCTCCAATGGTGCCGTTACCTCGGGTTACCGCCCGCACAAAGATACCATTATCATATTGTAGCTCGAGGCTTGCACCATCTAGCTTGTATTCCACCAAATATTCATCGTAAGGATGCTTTTCTGTCCAAGCGATGAATTCCTGGGGATTAGCAGCCTTGTCTTGACTTCCCATGGGAATACGATGGCGAGCCTTTGCAAAATTTCCTGAATCAGCACCCACCCGATGAAGGATGGCGTTGGAGGGATCAAGATTTTTCAGTTCATCCCACAGAGCATCAAATTCCTGGTCTGAAACAAGGGCTTCTCCATTGTAATAGGCATTTTGGTACTTTACAATGAGTTGCTCCAGCTCCTGGATTCGAGCCGAGTCAAAGAGATTCATCTCCACCTTAATCCTCCTGCCGCAGGAAGAATAATTCACGAATTACGTGGTTCTTGTCCAAACCTTTTTCCTCAAAGCGGGTTTCTGGTCGCCATTCCTGATGGGGTGCAAATCCCTGGTATTTGTTTTTTAGGCCAGGAGTTTGTTCCAATTGCTCCAGAGCAAATTCTGCGTAAGGTTCCCAGTCAGTGGCCATGTAAAGATAACCTCCGGGAACCAGCTTTTTTGTGATAAGGTCTGTGTTTGGACGCTGAACTAGTCGCCGTTTGTGGTGCTTTTTTTTGGGCCAGGGATCGGGAAAGAAAATGTGGAAACCACTGACAGAACCATCGGGAATCATCTTTTCTAGCACCTCTAAAGCATCATACTCCACAATATAGATATTTTCCAAGTTGCGACGACGAATCTCTCCTAAAAGCTTTCCCACACCGGGGCGATGGACTTCCAAACCAAGGTAGTTTTTGTCAGGATTGTCGGCAGCAATGATGGCAGTAGCCTTTCCCATGCCAAAGCCAATTTCCACTGTAACAGGATTGGTGTTGTTGAATATTTGGGCATAATTAAGCTGACCATCGCCATAAGGAAGGCACCAACGGCCAGAAAGCTCCTGATAATCCTTTTGTTGGGTGGGGGTCATGCGTCCTGCCCGCAATACAAAGGTTTTAATAGTACGATAAAATTGAGGGGATTGAGGTGGTGTCTGATTTTCTGTATCCATTTATTGCGCTCCTGATTCAAAATTGTGGGCAGGCAAAAGGTATCGAACTTGCCTGCTAGGATAGTCCAAGGAAATTCTCAGGGATTTTGCCTTGCTATATGTTTTTGTTATGTCTTCCAAACTTTTCCAATCATCCCGTCCCTTGTCAAAGAACAGCAATGTTCCCTTGCCATCTGACTCCGAAAAAATTGCCATTTTCTTGATGGGTTCAGCAGATGAATCATCAGAAGGTGCAGCATCTTTTGATGATTCACTTGAAGGCTGCTCTTCCTGATTTGAAAAAATAGGCTGATTCAATGGAGGTGAAGCCACTGGCTCATATGCAAGATGAAATTGACTTTGGGCAGTCTCCCCTGCTAAGTCCATGTAGTTTACTTCATATTTTCCTTGGGGAAAGCCCTGGGGAATTGAACCAAAATAGGGAGGCATGAGGTTTGCAGAACCAGCCCAAATCTTAGAACCATTGTTTAAGATCAAGGGCTTATCTATAGTCCAGCAAATCTTTGCTTCTGGAAAAGATACTTCCAGCTTCATGATGCGCTCTGAACCTCCAGAACTTTGAGTAAAAACAGAAAGCCTTTGGGTTGGAGCCTCTTGTAAATTGGTATAATCATAGATAACGAGGGTCTCTAGGGCAACAATATCTGGTACAGTATTGGAACATCCTGTAAAAAATATTCCAGCAAGACACAGGGAGAAGATGGTAATGAAAAAAGTGATAGGATGCTTCATCAAAAGTTAAAGGACAAGGTAATAACCATAAGATTGCTTGCAGCATACTGGTTTACCAATGACTCAAATTTAACATTTACCTTTTTACAAGCTTCGTCCAAGTATGAAAGGTAGTATAATCCTAAATCAACACCTTCTGAACCTTCTGGAAGCTCCTTGTAAAAATCTATGAGAGAGCGTTTTCGTAAGTCAGCAGATTTTTTTGCCTCGATACTTTCCTTTACTTCTTGGAATTCGTCATCCTTGTTGTACAAGGTAATTTGCAATCTTCCCTGCTTTCCAATGGAAGAGGAACCACCTCCAAGTCTCCAAGAAAGAAATACCATCTCATGCTTTTTAACCATTTCTGCAATGATTTTTTTCCGAACCTCTGGGTCGTAAATCATCATGTCAGTGTCAGGAAGCCCCTTGTACAGTTTCTTTGCTTCTTGACGCATATTAACATTTTCACAATTTAGGGCAAGCTCCATTATCATCAAGGAAATGTATTCTGCAACCTCTCCCTTTTCCATATACTCTCTCAAGAGTTTATGAATACGTCCCAACATTTCGTCAAATCCGTTTTGGTTATAGAACTTTGTAATTACATACCAATTCAAACGACTCATACGATTGAGGAATTTTTCCAACATCAACATAAATACATTTTGATCCTCTGGTGACAACTCAGGATTTTCTTTGATGGAAAGCCACAGGGGATCTAAAATCGCTTTACGTGATTGTGCAATAATTTCTTCTTTATTTGACAAATGAAAAAGCACTTGACGATCAGTAATTTTAGACTGTTCATCAATAATTTGGGAGGGATTTGCTCTATTATGTCTTCGTACACAATCAGACTCTATAAGCGTAGCATAAATGTCTTTATCGAACTGCTTATACAGCAAGGAAAAAACCACGATTTTAGTCAAATCCATTATACCTTGCTTAGATGAAGAAAACTCTGGTAATGCAATCTCTAACTTTGAAATATAATCTACCAAAATCATCTGTTGGATTGTCTGGGGAGCAAAAGAGTCTAATGAGATACCATATTCCTCAATATTGTCAGCTAGTTTTATCCGAAACAACTTTTTTTTATTCTGGATAAAATGAGATGCCCCACTCTCTGTAAGAATTACCTTTAGCGGGAGAGATAACAGGCCCTTATTTGTG
>JAZQSR010000187.1:0-2819 GCA_045630225.1 Treponema sp.
ATAAATAAAGACCGACACCCGCGTTGTTGTGGGGGTGTCGGTCGTGAAAGGTGATTACAGAAAGAATAGTTTATAAGGCCCGCAAAGTACGCTTCATTTATTCTTTGCTGAACTCATAAAGGAGCTCTTAAAAAGAAACGAGTCTTATCACCTCCGGACGGATACCGAAAAACATTCTTACTCCATTACCCCCTTGGGGTTCTCGCCATATTTGTTTGTTCCTGGCTGGCTATCCCGACAACTCCATACGAGGAGTACAATGGAGTAAATCAGATAAGGAACACCAGGGATGATGATTACATCCAATATTCCATGTACAATGGCAAGACTCAATGCAGACGAATCCCCATAAGCGTCTAAATTCATTCCACCAACGTTGTATGCCATCTTAGTAATTACCAACAAAATCCAGATTACGGCATAAATCATAGCAGCGCCATACCACCAACCGCTACGCCCGATATCATGAAGGCGACGCATACCTACAGCAAAGCTGGCAATACCGATGTATATGAAAAATACCAACATGCATGTATTAAATAATAGCAGTAAAAAAGGATTGCAGTGGGTTAACGCTCCAGAAACGAAAGAAAAAAACAAATTCACAATATAGACAAATAATGTCCACCACCAATACTCTGCACGGCGAGCACGACCGTTGAACACGAATGATTTTTTGAAGCAAGTTTGAACAGCTTCCATGAAGCTCATCTTTTTATTTCCCATAATTCTAAATGTTTGGTTAAGTTTATATTATCATCTCTTACCCTAGATTTGCTAGTTTTTTTGTCCTTTGGTAATCAATGCACAAAAATCACAGATAAGAATTTCTGCTGAGATATTCAACATCCCAACATCCTTTACGTATCACGAGTTTCCTCTTATTGTCTCATTTGTATTACTCTGAGTCATATGGCATTCTACCTCTTCCTTTGACAATACATAAAACCCTGCTTCAGAAGGAAGATCAAGAAATAAACCTCCAGAATCTTCTTTTCTGAGTAACCATGCAAGCCATATATCGCCAATAGCTGCGGATATAAATACAACACCAAATATCAACAGTGACACATCTCCTATGAACAGAGAAATTATGGAAGGAATAAGGCCCAACACCAGTAAAGGCATCAAAGCCCCCATCAAGTACGCCCGTTTACTCAATGGTTCACTACAATGACAATAAGCTGCAAGCCATTCCAACTTCACACCAAAGCTAATGCTCTTCCAACCATTTTTAGCATAGTATGCCCATGTAATTCCATGCAAAAGTTCATGCGCCACAAGGCCTACAAGCATTGATGCACAGAAAAGAAGGGGGACCCAACCGTGAAAAATCTTTCCTAGAGAAAGTTCCTCATGCCAGATGAAACCAAATGGGATGCCAAACACAGCGGCTGCGATAAAGAACAATAGAAAACTCCACACATTTGCTGTTAACATATTAATTACCACCTTTCGACCTTTTTGCATTTCAGTGTTTTCTCTTATTGTCTCATTTGCATCACTGTGAGTCGTATGACATTCTTCCCCTTCCTTAGACAACACATAAAACCCTGCTTCAGAAGGATGGTCAAGGAATAAACTCTCAGAATCTTCTTTTCTGAGCAGCCATGCGACCCATATATCGCCAATAGCACCGGATATAAATACAACACCAAATATCAGCAGTAACATATTGCCTATGAACAAAGAGATTATGGCAGGAATAAGGCCCAGCACCAGTAACGGTATCAAAGCGCCAATCAAGTACGCCCGTTTACTCAATGGTTCACTACAATGACAATAAGGTGTAAGCCATTCCCACTTCACCCCAAAGCTAATGCTCTTCCAACCATTTTTAGCATAGTATGCCCATGTAATTCCATGCAAAAGTTCATGCGCCACAATACCTACAAGCATTAATGCACATAAAAGATGAGGTGTCCAACCATGAAAAATCTTTCCTAAAGAAAGCTCCTCATGCCAGATGAAATAAAAAGGGAAACCAAATACAGCTGCTGCAATGAAGAGCAATTGAACACCCCACACATTTGCCGCGAACAAATTAATTACCACCTTTCGACCTTTTTTCATTTCTGAGTTTTCCATATGTAATATATTTATAGTTAAATGAAATCTGGGCATCCTAAAATCTCTGAAGTCTTATCACTTCCGAGACGGACGCCGAAAAACTTTCTTACTCCACTATCCCCTTGGGATTCTCACCATACTTGTTTGTTCCTGGCTGGCTATCCTGGCAGCACCAAACATTGAGTACTATGCAGTAAATTATAAGGAGAAGAAGAGGTACGAGTATGGTGCCCAACATTTCATTCATGACAGCCTCTTCCAAGACCTCTTTTTCGATATTATTATAATCCATACCGCTGATAATAAATGCAGCCTCAACTATCATCCACAAAATCATATAGCCACCATACCACCAGCCGCTACGCCCGATATCGTGAAGACGACGAACCGTTACTGCCGCAGTTGCAATAATCAAATAGGCTAAAAACACAGACAGAAATAAATGTTCAAACAGCACACTCAGTGCCATATGGTCAGGGACTTCCCTCTGGAGCTGGATAAGGAGATTACTGATAGTAATCATAATAAAGACGAACAATGTCCACCACCAGCACTCTGCACGGGGAGCACGGCCTTTGAACACGAATGATTTCTCAAAACAGGTTTGGATAGCTTTTCCAAAGCTCATACTATTATTTTCCATAATTCTAAGTGTTTAGTTAAGTTTGTATTATCATTTCTTGCCCTAGATATACTGGTTTATTTGTCCTTAATAATCAACGCACAAAAAAGCGCGGACAAAACTCTGT
>JAZQSR010000188.1:0-1626 GCA_045630225.1 Treponema sp.
TTCGGCGGGCGGGCACGGAGGCCCGCCCCTACGGTTTTCTTTGAAATGGGGTTCTTCGACAGACTGAGACCCAGAACCGTTTGGTTCTGGGTCGTACTTCCTGTGAGGATGAGGTCGCCAGTTTTGCACAGCATAAACAAAAAACTCCGAAGTCGAAACTTCGGAGTATCTTTGGAGCTGCTAGCCAGATTTGAACTGGCGACCTCATCCTTACCAAGGAGTGAGGGGCTTCGCCCCTCTAAACACGCTCTACCGACTGTTGAAATCACTAGGTTTTTGCCTAATTCTAAAGAAAGTCAGTTCCTTTTGACCCAAAACCGACTTCATCCTTTGCATTGTCATTATAAAACACGATGTGTTCACGAAACAAGGGGTTGACACTAAATTAAACATCTTCCCACATCTTTTTTCGTTCTGCATCATCTTTTCACATCTTTTAAGATCAGCCAATAGAAACAAAACATCTTTCATCCTTTCTGCCTCAAAAAATAAAATGAAAAAAGATTATTTATTTATGAACCTATCCAACAATATTGGATAGGTTCGACTGTATAATAAGGCCATAAAGATTGAGGGAAACAAAACCTCAGAAAACGAAAAATAAGGGTTGCGACCGACGCAGTTGCCAAAAGGCAGAAAGGAAAAAATTATGAATACCACTAAGTCCAATGTCCGTTTCACCATCAACTTCTTCGAGCAGACCATCACTGGCACCAAGGCCAGCTTCAACAAGGCAGGCAAGGGCTTCGGCCCTGAGTACGAGGAACTGACTTCCAAGATGGCTGCACATCCTGGCTTCGCCCTCGTCGTGAAGGAGCAGAAGCAGAAGACCACCAAGGCAAAGAAGACCTACGAAGGCCTCGACTTCACCTTCATGGAAAACTACATTGCAACCCTCGCAAATGCTGAAGAGATCAGCAAGAAGTACAAGGAAGTCAAGGCAATGGCTAAGAAGACCAACATTGCAGTTTACCCCTTCACCAAGAAGTGGTTCCTCGAAACCTTCAAGGACTTCGACATGGATGCAGCCAAGGAAGCCATTTTCAACCACAGAGTTGCAATGGCAGAGAAGAAGGCTGCCACCGTAATTGCAGCCCTGCCTAAGACCGAAACCACCGAAGTAAACGAAGCAGCTTAATTAAGAAAGGATAAATGGAGGTAAATTAAAATGGAAAAGTTCAAGTTTGATGTTGTTTCTCAGACCCTGACTATTACTGCAAAGTTCAATGAGCAGATGGGTAATCCCATGAGTGAGGAATACAAGTTGGTCATGCAGTTCCGTGCTGACTTCCCCAACCTGACCATTGTTCGCAAGACCCACAAGACCCCTTCCCACTACACCACCAAGAGTGGCGAAAAGTTCAACTGCAATCAGTTCAAGAACCTGACCTATGACCGTATGGAAAAGTTCATTGCAGCCCTGCCTCAGAATGAGGAATACATGAGAGAGTACACCGTTGTCAAAAATTTTGCTACCTCTGTGAAGGGCAATGGCTATCCCGTTATTCGTGAGTGGTTCATGGCTCAGTTCCCTGAGTTCAGAAAGAACCCTCTGTTTTACCTGAACAACACCCCTCAGATCGTCAAGGCCTCCACCTTCATGGCAGAGCAGGAAGTCGGAGGCCA
>JAZQSR010000189.1:0-4832 GCA_045630225.1 Treponema sp.
CTAGCTTTATATAGAATTAGGCAGGGAAGTATATCTAGAAATAAACTTAAGATGATTAAGCCCTATATCACTGTTTTGCATGATTTTGAAGGGCATAATTTGTTTTTTTCGTATTTATGTGTTTTAACTCATTTTTTCATAAAAATACTTTTCAAATATAGATCAATTTCATCACAGGAGTCACTATGTGGAAGGTACAACTTTTTAAACTAAATTACGACAATCAGGAACTGGAAGCAGTAAAAGATGTCTTGGACTCTGCATGGATCACCATGGGACAAAAGACTATAGATTTTGAAACAGCATTTGCTCAATATCTTGGTGAAAATGTCCAGTGTTTGGCTGTGTCTAATGGTACAGCTGCCTTGCACATGGCATTGCTTGCCCTAGGAATTGGAGAAGGGGATGAGGTTATCACTCCTTCTTTAACCTTCATCGCAGACCAAAATGTTACCACTTTAGTTGGAGCAAAGAATGTATTGGCAGATATTGTTTCCTATGATGATTGGAGCATGGGTCCACAGGAAATTGAGGCACGAATAACCCCTAAAACAAAGGCGGTAATGATTGTCCATTATGCTGGATTTGCTTGTGATATGGATGCAATATGTGAGATTTGTAAAAAACACAATCTTTACCTTATAGAAGATTGTGCTCATACCCCTGGTGCAGATTATAAGGGCAGAGCCTTGGGAACCTTTGGTGATATTGCAGCCTTCAGCTTCTTTACCAATAAGAATCTGTCTGTAGGTGAAGGTGGTATGGTTGTTACAAAATCTCCTGAACTGTTAGACAAATTAAAAGGTCTTCGTTCTCATGGAATGACGGTTCCTTCCTTTGATAGGTTTAAGGGAAGGGCTGTGTCCTATGATGTGGCTATGCCTGGATTAAACTACAGAATCGATGAAATGCGTGCTGCTATTGGTCTTGTACAGTTGAAAAAACTTGATGAAGCCAATGAAAATAGAAGGAAGCTGGTTGCACAGTACTACCATCGCTTGAATGGAATTGACAAAGTACGTATTCCTTTCATCAATTTTTCTCGTGGAAAGCCAAACTACCATATAATGCCCATCCTCCTTGCAGAGAGTGTAAATAGATTGGAGCTGGTGGAATCCATGAAGCAGGATGGAATCCAGACAAGCATTCATTATCCTGCAATACAATCCTTCAGTGCCTACGCAGGCGTGGTGAACGAAACTCCCAAAGCAACCTTTGTGAGTGACCATGAATTAACCTTGCCATTATATCCCACCATGACCTTGGAAGAAGTTGACCTTGTTTGTGATTCATTAATCAAGGGCTTACAAAATGATTAGATTTTTTGATATTTTATTTTCTGGCTTAGCTATTCTTATACTTCTTCCCTTTATGATTCCCATCATGATTGGACTTAAGCTTACTGGTGAACATGATATTTTTTATGTTCAAGAAAGAATCGGCATCGGAGGCAAACCCTTTGGTGTATTAAAGTTTGCAACCATGTTGAGAAACAGCCCTAATATGGCTGGTGGAGTACTCACTCAAAAAGATGATCCTCGGATTTTACCCATGGGAAAATTCCTTAGAAAAACAAAGATTAATGAGCTTCCCCAGCTGGTTAATATTTTTCTTGGGCAAATGAGTGTTATTGGCCCTCGTCCTCAGGCAAAACGTCATTATGATTTGTACAGCAATGAGGTTAAATCTGCCATTGACACAATTCCTCCTGGTTTGTCTGGTTTGGGTTCTGTTGTCTTTCGTGATGAAGAGGATATGTTAAATAATGTAGAAGATAGAGATTCCTTTCATGATACGGTCATAGCACCGTATAAAGGTCAGCTAGAAATCTGGTTTACCCAACATAGAACCCTCAGTACTTATTTCAAATTGATTTGGCTTACAGTTCTCGCTGTCCTCAATCCCTCTTCCAACGCATGGAAGACATCATTCAAAGACCTGCCTCCAGTTCCAGTTGAATTGGAAAAATATATATAACTTTTCTTTCACAATAAAATATCTAACCTTATATACTCAAAGGAGACCAGTATGGACTCAATTCTTCCTCTCATTGGGCGGACTATGCCCTTGTTTTCAGAAGATATTTCTACAAATGAAAAAATACTTTCTGAAATTGTTTCCTCATCAAAATTTCTTGTTATTGGTGGAGCTGGTTCCATCGGTTCTGCTGTAGCCAAAGAAATATTTATACGAAATCCCCGCATTCTTCATGTGGTAGATATTAGCGAAAACAATATGGTAGAGCTGGTGCGGGACATTCGCTCCTCCATGGGCTATTGTGACGGAGATTTTGCTACCTTTGCCATTGATTGTGGTTCAGACATTTTTGATGCTTTTATTGCTTCCCAAGTAAAAGAGCATGGAGGATATGATTATATCTTGAATCTGTCCGCTCTCAAACATGTTCGAAGCGAAAAGGATCCGTATACCCTTATGCGAATGGTTGACGTAAACGTATTCAATACCGATAAGACCATGTGCCAAGCTCGGGACATGAATGCAAAGAAATATTTTTGCGTTTCTACTGACAAGGCCGCTAATCCTGTAAACATGATGGGAGCCAGCAAACGTATCATGGAAATGTTTTTGATGCGACGCTCGCTTGAAATGCCTGTTTCCACCGCTCGTTTTGCCAATGTAGCCTTTTCTGACGGAAGCCTTTTGTACGGATTCAATCGTCGCCTTGAAAAGAACCAGCCCTTGTCCGCTCCCAATGATGTACGCCGTTATTTTGTCACTCCAAAAGAATCTGGCCAGCTCTGTCTCATGTCCTGTCTTTTAGGAGAGAACCGGGATGTATTCTTTCCAAAACTGGACCATGAATTGAATCTTATCACCTTCAGTCTGATTGCAGAAAAATATCTTGAACAGCGTGGCTATGAGCCAGTGCAATGTTCCACCGAGGATGAAGCCCGTGCCAGAGTTAACGAGCTCAAGGCAAAACATCAGTATCCTGTGTATTTTTTTAAGAGTGATACCACTGGGGAAAAGGACTTCGAGGAATTTTACACAGATTCAGAAACCCTGGACATGAATCGTTTCCAAAACCTTGGAGTTATTAAAAATGCTGCCCAGTTTGACACTGATAAGTTGGATCTATTTACCACTCGTATCCATCAGCTTCGTACTGCAGGGGCTTGGAGTCGTGGAGACCTTATCATGCTTTTCAATCAAATGATTCCTGAGTTTAACCACAAGGAAACTGGTAAGTTCCTTGATGGCAGGATGTGAAAAATTAAATACATAACAACGTGGAGGTTCTCTATGAAAATAGCCGTTGCTGGCACAGGTTATGTCGGCCTTTCCAATGCTGTATTACTTGCCCAACACCATCATGTTGTGGCTGTGGACATTGTGCAGGAAAAGGTTGACCTTATCAACAGTAAGAAATCACCTATCATAGATGCAGAACTTTCTCAGTATCTTGCAGAAAAAAGTCTGGACTTGGTGGCCACCACCGATGCACAGTTAGCCTATACTGATGCCGATTTTGTAGTTATCTCCACTCCTACCAACTATGACCCCGACAAGAACTTTTTTGATACCTCCAGTGTTGAAAGTGTTATCAAGACAGTAAAAGAAATTAATCCACAGTCTGTCATTGTCATAAAGTCCACGATTCCAGTTGGTTTTACAGAACGGATTAGAAAAGAATTGGGTTTTGAGAATATTCTCTTTTCTCCTGAGTTTCTGCGGGAAGGAAAGGCTCTGTATGATAACCTTTATCCCTCCCGCATCGTAGTAGGGTATCCTTCTGATATGCCTCAGTTACTTCATAAGGCCCAGGAATTTGCATCCGTGCTCAAAGAGGGGGCTATTAAACAAGATATTCCAGTCCTTCATCCTCACTGTACTGAGGCTGAGGCTATAAAGCTTTTTGCCAACACCTATCTTGCATTGCGTGTAGCCTATTTCAACGAACTCGACACTTATGCCGAAATCCATGGTCTTGATACTAAGTCAATTATTCAAGGTGTGAGTCTAGATCCCCGTATTGGAGATTTTTACAACAATCCATCCTTTGGGTATGGTGGCTATTGCCTTCCAAAGGACACCAAGCAACTCAAGGCAAATTATCAGGATGTACCGGAGAATCTCATTTCAGCTATTGTTGCATCTAACACTACACGGAAAGACCATGTTGCAGAAATGATTCTTGCCAAAAATCCTTGCAAGGTAGGAATCTATCGTCTCACCATGAAGGAGGGGAGCGATAATTTCCGTCAGAGTGCCATCCAAGGAATCATGAAGCGCCTCAAAGCCAAGGGCATTGAGGTGGTGATTTACGAGCCAACACTCCATGAGCCTACCTTCTTCCACTCCACAGTAATTTCTGATTTACACGAATTCAAATCTCAATGCGATGTAATTATCTGCAATCGTATTTCTCAAGATCTAGAGGATGTCCAAGATAAAATCTACACCAGAGACATATTCTCTCGTGACTGATGATAGTAGTTCTCACCATCTCCAGCTTATTTTCGTAAGCTCCACGTTCCAGCCCCTGCTCCAACCCAATGGAGATGCCCTCTTCCCGGCCAGTGTGTAATCCCTCTTCATAACCATCACGACGACATTCCATCATGCGGGAGGTGTATGTTAGGTACATGTTTCGCTCCTCCTGTTTAGTTAGGAGGGGACACCCCCTCTACTCAGAAGCGGTGGGTTTCCGCACTTTTGCGGGGTAAAAGCGAGATTCGCTAAAATCGCTCAATATATCGCGATTTTCCGGCTTGAGCCGTCGCTCCCTACCTAAAACCACCCTTTCCCCCAGCACTGCTTAGGGGCTGCTTGCCCCTAAGAACCCCAGAGGAATATTTTCTGAAGATAAT
>JAZQSR010000190.1:0-9182 GCA_045630225.1 Treponema sp.
AGCTTGGTGGAGCCCCGTCCCATGGCCAAGGCAAATATCATAAGGGCGGTAATGAGGGCTCCCAAAAAGGCTGCCAAGGGAAGAATGGCGGGATTACTGGGAAAAATCACGGAACAGGCCAGTACAAAAAAGCCTGCACCATTGTTTATACCGATGATGTTGGGACTGGCCAAGGGATTTTGCAATACAGCCTGCATGATCGTTCCTGCTACTGCTAGGGCACTTCCTGCGAGAAGGGCACCTAACACCCGTGGCAAGCGGCTAAAATAAATGATTCTGTAGGCTGGGTCAGTTGTATCACCCTTCAGCACTGCCCGAAAGAAATCCATCAAGGATACCTTGGAGGAGCCAAAGGACAGGGCAAGAAGGGTTATACAAAGGGTTAATGCTATTGCTGCAACTAGGACAAGCCTACTTTTCCACAAGTTGGCCTGTCCCAAGTCGCTTTTTAATTCTTCGTTCATCTTACTTGTTTACAGGGTTATTCTGGAAGTATTCTCCCAGATAACGATAGCTTTCAGCCCAGCGGTCATTGGGCTTGAACATGAATTTTTCTGGAGGCAGGGGATGATATCGCTTGTTCTTCACTGCAGTCAGCACGTTCCAAGCTGGATTTTCCTCCACGCTAGTGGTTAAGGCCCGCAATGCTTCTTCGTCACTGTATCCCATGGGAATGACAAAGATGTAGTCGGGATCAATCTCCATAACCTTTTCCATGCTGAAATCCTTCAGCAGACTGGGATAGTCATCGATGATGTTCTTGCAACCCAATTGAGCCAGCATTCCACCTGTCATGGTGGTAGAAGCCTGTGGTCTGATTCCTCCAGAATAGGTAATCATCAGGAGGGCAGTGGGCTGGCTTTCCAGCTTGTACTGACCAAGCACTTCCTGGATTTGGGCTTGGACATTAAGTCCCTTTTCAGTGTAGGCCTGCTGATTTCCAGTAAGCTGGCAGCAAATTTCCATCATCTTCAGGTAATCCTCAAAATGAGTTACACTGAAATATGCTGCAGGAATCCCTGCGGCGGCAAGGCTGTTTTTGAATGCAACATGGTTATCTGTGCGGACTGTCTCAGAGGACAAGAGCACCAAGTCGGGAGCCTGGGCAAGGATGGCCTCCAAGTTGGGAGACTGGTATGTTCCCACGTTTACTACGGTTTCTGGCAGTCCCAAATCCCGCTTGTCCTGGGTATCCACGGCAGTTCCCACCAAGCTATCACGTCCACCAGCTAACAGCCAGATTTCCGTAAAACTTCCCATGAGGGAAACAACACGCTTGGGGCGAGCCATGGTTAATTCCTGTCCCAAGGCATCGGTAAAGGTAACCATTTCTGGGGTTACTTGTGAAGAAGGCTCCTCTACCATCTTCTTGGCTTGCTTTCCTGCTGTAAAAAAATAGATGACAGCAACTAGGAGACAAATGCACAAGCAGACAAAAAACTTTCTTGCTGCAGGTGAAAGGGGGCATTTTCCCTTTTCATTAGATTCACTCATGAGCTTCCCCAAACCTTAAGCCTGTTCTCGTCTGCTGAGACCATAAGCACAGTAGGTATCTTCTGCCAGAATGTTTCCATCATGGTAGTAAGCTGAACGGGCTCGGCATCCACCGCAAATATTATTGTAGTCACAGGTACCACAAGTTCCCTCATAGTGCTTTGTTCGCAAGGTTTTGAACACCTGGCTTTCCTGCCAAATTTCATCAAAGGCCTTTTCGTGGACGTTTCCAGCTTCTTCCACCATGTAGGCACAGGGGCGAACAACACCGGTGGGACTGATAATACAGTAGGTAAGACCTGCCAAGCAGCCTCTGGTAAAGCGTTCGTTTAGTTCGATATCCATTTCGATTGCTACACGGGTAAACTGGGGAGCACAGGTAGGCTTGATGGAAATAGGAACTTCCTTCTGCTTTGCCATGATTTTCTTTAACAATTCTTCGTATTCCTGAACTTCCACAGCGTTCTGTTCAATAAATACACCACGTCCCACGGGAATTAGGAAGAATAGATAGGATGCAATGGCTCCCATTTCCACGGCAAAGTCAATGACATCACAAACCTCTTCCTTGTTCCAGTCCATAACGGTGGTGTGAATCTGGAAGGGAAGCCCCACCTCACGGCAGTTCTTCATTCCCTGGATTGTCTTGGAGTAGGCATCGGGGAGTCCACGGAATTTGTTGTGCTTGGCTTCATCAAGGCTGTCAAGGCTGATTCCCATGGCTTGGGCACCAGCATCCTTCAGTTTCTGGGCGACTTCCTTGGTAATGAGCATTCCGTTGGTACCGAATACAGGACGCAATCCCTTGGAGGAGGCATAGGCTACCAATTCGTAGATGTCGGGACGAAGAAGGGGTTCTCCACCACTAAAAATCATAACCTTAAATCCAGCACGAGCAATCTCATCGATGAGCTTCTTTCCCTCGGCTGTAGTCAATTCCTGTTCCTTTGCAGCACCTGCATCCTGATAACAGTGGCTGCATTTCAAATTGCATTTATTGGTAGTCATCCAAGATACAATCATTAGTTAACCTCTTTCTTCCTGCCTCAAAAGGGCAAAATGTAATAAGTACAACTTTATCATAGTTTCAGATTCTTGAAAACCCGAAAATGATGAATGCTGTACACTACCCTTAGACTTCTTGAAAGGTAACAGACAGGGCTGGAATATTGATATTGCCTGCTTTTACCTGCAAAATTTGATTTAACTCCACATCATTCTTTGGTGTCAGCAATGTTTCTTGAGCAAGACTTGGAATGAGGCAATAGGCCTGCTTTCCTCTGATTTCCACCACCACAGCTTCTCCTGTCCACTGGGGATTCATGGTGAGGTACACCAAAATCCAGTGAAGGTTGCTGTTGCGCTCAGCTCGAACGGCAGCACTGGCGGCGGCATCTCCTGCTGAAATCCTCTCTAATACCTTGTCCTTGTCCAGCAAGGGACGGCCATCAATAAATGCCCGTAGCTGCTGGTGAGCCACCAAGTCGCTGTACCGCCTCAAGGGGCTTGTAACTTGACTGTACATTCCCAGACCAAGGCCAGCATGTTGCATGGGAGTGACGCCTACACTTCTGCTTCTCATACATCGGCGTAGTTTATACTGACCAGCTAAACCAGGAGGTGGGTCAGAAGGGAGGTCTGGAGATTCCTGGCTTACAAAGGGGAAGGGAATGTTGTTTTTAAAGGCAAACTTTGCCGCTGCCTCTCCTGCCAGCAACATAAACTCTCGCACCAAATCTCCAGATTCCCAGTGAGTACTAGGCTGAATATCCACCTGCTCATCATTCACAGAAATGTGGACTTCTGGTAAGGTAATGGCTACAGCCCCATTGTTCAATCGTCGCTGCTCATTTCGTCGAGCGATGGCAAAGAGGGGGGCAAATTCTGGAGAATCCTTTTGCTCATCTACCTGCTCATAGGTACATCGCTGTACCTTAATACGAGTTTTCAGCACATCACAGCTCATAATTGCACCAGCTTCATCTAGCTGGATCTTAAAAGACAGTGCTCGTGATAATGCTCCAGATTCCTCTGTCAAGCCCAAAGCATAGTCCTCTAAGGACTCCTCTGCCAGCATACGGGCAGCTCCTTCTGGAATATACAGGGTTGAGCCACGATGGCGGGCAGAAATATCAATGGGGGTGTCAGGCAAAACACTGGAAGCTGGATCTGCAATGTGTACCCATACAAAGCTTCCGTCGTAGGCAATGGCATCATCTGGGTCTGCACTCCAGGCGTTGTCTATGGCATAGGCAACTTGATTCAGTTCAAGGCGCTCTTCTTGGGGAGGACTGGCTAACTGCTCTGTGGCAGACTGTGTGGAAAGTCCCCAACGGGCAGGATAGGGGTTTTTGTGGATGGACCATACCCCTGTGTCTAGCAACAATTTATGGGCCTTTTCTGGTGTTTCTGTAAGACCAGCTTCCTTCATGGTGCGAGATTTTTCTGTTTTTCCAAGAGCCAAGGCTTCCACATCCTGCATCAGCTGATAGTCCCCAGGAAGTTCCAGCTGTCGGTTTTTAAGTCGCTGGATAAAGGCTCCACGAAGCTCTTCTTCTCGCTCCTTTGCTAAACTTTTTTCTGTAAGCTTTGTAATTTCATCTTGAGAACGGGGAGTGAATTGAAGCATTTCACCTTGCTGCTGAAAGAAAAAACTTGATTTCAATGCCTTATAAAGCTTCCAGCATTGTTCTACCGTTTCCATTCCGCCGTAGTCGCAAAGGTCACTAAAGGAAAAAGATGTTGAAAAAGCATCATCTTCTTCTATTAAAAGTTCATAGAGTGGTTCCACCAGCTCTTTGCATAGTTGCTCCTGCAATTCCATTGACAAAAGTGTTGGAAGGAGACCTTTGTTGCCATCAGTTTTAGTAAAAAGTACAGAAATATCCTTATCCCGAACTTTTTGGGTGGCAAACTGGGCTGGTTTTCCTCCTGCTGAAGGAAGACTTGAACAATAGATAATAGTATATTTTCCCCCTAATTCTTCTTGAACTAGGGCTGGCTGACCTTTGTACAGCACCAAAGAATGAATGGCAATCATGAGGCTACTATATCAAAAAAACAATTCTATATAAAGGCCACAAAAAATAGAGTCTGTCACAAACTGAAAACAGATGGCTCATCGTACAAAGGTGAATAGCTCTTCCGTGGAATGCTCCTGACTAAACCCATAGCCAAGACCTGTGAAATTTTTCATAGACTCTGGTTCCTGAACATTTTGCTCTGCCATATAACGTACCATTTCCCCACGAGCCATCTTGACGTATACTCCCTTTTCCACCAGCTTGCCATCTGCCTGCTCACAAAAACGGCAGGTAATGAAGCTGTCTGTTGGCTGCACATATTTCTTTATGGCCTTGCTGTATTCATCGGAAGCAAGATTGATAATAACCTTTGAATCCTTCGTCAGCTCTTGATACAAGCTTGCTCCCCAAAAATCATAGAGATTCTTGCAAAAATCTGTCTTTAATCTAGCCTGCATTTCTAGACGATAAGGAACTATAGCATCAAAGGGACGTAAAATACCATAAAGCCCAGAAAGAATCCGTACATGCTCCTGGGCATAATCAAAGTATTCGTAGGTAAAAACTTTTGGTGCCATATACTGATATTGGATTCCCTCGTAGGATACCAAGGCAGGATTTGTTCCTGAATGCAAATCCATAGTCTGGTATCGCTGGTAATTAAGCTGAGCAAGCTTTTCGTTACAAGCTAAAAGTGTTTTTAATTGCTCAAAGGGGAGGGACTTCAGGTAGTCCACCAATTTTTGTGCCTGTTGAATAAAAACTGGTTCTTCCTTTGGTTCCAGTGCATCTGCCTTTGTGCTCATGTTTTTTGCTGGAGAGATAATAACTTTCATGGAAGAAAGTATACTTGATTTGAAAAAAACTGAGAAGAGGTATCTATAATTATTATTAAGTAGTATAAAATAATATACAGTATATACAGTTAATAGTATAATAAAGTATAACAATTCAGAATAATTCTAGGTATAAAAAAAAGAATAATAAGGAGTTAGAGGCGTAATGATTTTACTGGCGGGGAAATTGTCTTAAAATTTAGGTATAAAAAAAGGCTTGGAAAACCAAGCCTTAACAGTCCCTAGGGGAATCGAACCCCTCTTTAAAGATTGAGAATCTTTTGTCTTAACCGATAGACGAAGGGACCAAAGAATCCACGTCATTCGTGTTTTATTTCCCCAAGGAGGACTCGAACCCCCACAATCAGAACCAGAATCTGAGGTGCTACCATTACACAATCGGGGAATGCAATGTAGGAGTATATTAACAAATAGAACAAAATATGTCAATACCAAAAAATATTTTTTTTTAATTTTTTCAACTTTTTTTTTAATTAATCTTCGCCCTTTTCTGAAGCATTAGCTTTGGCAGATTTATTTAAAAGACGGGCCTTTGTTATTGCAAGATCTGGGTTTTTTGTTTTCAGTTGGAGTACTACTTCTTCCAGCTTATGATGACGTTCCTGTCCAAAATCGAACAAGTCCTGCTGTACAAGCTCTTGTCCAGACTCCAAGTTCATGGTACCAATTCCCAAAAGACGTATTCCCCTGCCGTTGTATCTTCTGTCAAAAAGCTCCGTGGCCCGCTGAAAAAGGTCTTCTGCACAAGAGATGTAACGCTGGGAGGTTTCTTGGATGGTGGTGGTGGTAAAATCGTAATATCGGATTTTTATGCAGACTGTTTTGCTTTTCCAATCTTCCTTCATGAGGCGAAACATTACGTTTTGGGAAAGATCCATAAGGGCCGTTCCAATAGTATATCTATCTGTCAGATTTTCTTCGTAGGTGTTTTCTGCACTGATGGAGCGGGATTGAGGAGCGTCACGAAAGGTTGCTGCTTCCATGCCCCGCACCGCCTTGTACAGAAACTGTCCGCTGGCTTCTCCCAAAAAGCCTTCTAAAACGGATAAAGGTGTTTTCAAGGCTTCTTGCACGGTACGGATTCCATGGGAATATAACTTTGCTAAAGTTTTTTCTCCCACTCCCCAGACTTTTTTCAAAGGAAGGCTTTCCATAAAGGTTTGTTCCTGGCCTGTTGGTACACAAAAGAATCCATCTGGTTTTGACATGCCAGAAGCAATCTTTGCCACATAGCGATTGCTGGCAAGTCCAACCGAAACGGTTAAACCTGTTGCCTCAAGTACCCGCCTTTTTACCATTTTGGCTGTTTCTTCTGGTGGTCCGAACAATCGCTGGGTGCCGGTCAAATCGATAAAGGCTTCATCAATAGACATTTGCTGCACATCAGGGGAAAATTCCCCAAAGATGGCCATCACTTCCTGGGATTTTTCCCGGTATCGCCTCATGTTGGAGGGAAGGTAGATTCCCTGGGGACACAGGCTATATGCTTGGTCAATGGGCATGGCTGAGTGCACACCGAATTTTCGTGCCTCGTAGGATGCCGCTGCCACAACACCACGTTTATGTCCTGGAATGGCTCCCACAATCACAGGCTTTCCACGTAAATCGGGATTGTCCAGCTGTTCCACCGAGGCAAAGAATGCGTCAAGATCCACGTGCAGGAACATTAGCGTATTCCCTCCAAGGCTGGAAGGAAAAAATTCCGTTCCACAAGACATACCTGCTGAGGTGCTATCTGGAGATATAAGAGAACTTTGATGTTTTGGGATTTATCTCCATCAGCGGTATATTCAAAGGAAGTTATCTTTGTGGGAAAATCAGGAATTAAAAAATGGGAGGTTGCCGTTGTTCCATTAGCTTCTGGCTGATTTCCAGCTGGTGCGGTATTTTGTACTGTCACAAAACTAATGGGAGAGTCGTATACGGGAATCTGATTTTCAGATGTGACACTGACTTCATAGCGAACAACTGGTACGGGAGAGTCAATTTGTACTTCTACAGACTGTAGTTCAAGATAACTTTTACGGGCAACAGAAACATGGAGTTTTTCTGGAGCTTGTGCCTCTACAATCTCATATTGGTAAGGTTGAATAGTATATTCGGCAGTTTTTTTTCCTGGGATTGTTCTATATAAAATAAAGGAACCGAACAATAATGTTGTTATGACAGATACAATCATAATTCCCATAATCGCCAAGATGGAAACCATGATTTTGATAGAGGAATGGTGGCGATGGGAACCGAACAAATCGATACGAATCATGATTCTCAACCACATAACTTGAAATGGAATGAGCATACAGGCATATAACATGTTGCCTAAAATCCCAGCTTGAACAAGTTGCAGTAATTTATCTTGAGATGCATACTCCAGCAGATTCAAGGCATAGGGGATAAAGGGAAGGAGCATTACTAATGAAACTATCAGAAGGGAAATGAGTTTTCCCGCAAGACGACTAAAATAAATAATGATGTATTCAAGAACAAAGATAAAAATCAACACTAAATCAATTGAAGCAAAGACAAAGATATTCATGGCTACCACAACAGTAAGGAGGTATCCATAGGCAAACTGGGCAATGGGAAGTCGTAACCTAAGATGAAAGATAAAGGGCAGGGATACGGCTACAAAGGAAAACAAGGTTTTGATTCCAATAATTATTACGGTATTTTCTGGAACAATAGCTACAACCCTTCCTGCCACCAGCTGGCCAAGATACAAGCAAAAGGTGGATAAAAGAATGGTAATGGGAATGAGGTACCAAATCTTAAAAAAAGATTGTCGGTGAATGGCACCTTTTTTTCCCAAGAAGGAAAATCCACTGATAATTGCCAGCACTAAAATGGTAATAAACAAATATACAAGAATAGAAATCTGTTCTCCAATCCAAATATTTTCCACGAAATGGAAAACGATGTAGTTTTGGCTATTGGCAGAAATACTTTTAGCAATAGAAAAATTTTCTGTCATGGTTTCCATTGCAGCAAAAACCTTTTGTCGTTGTTCCTGTTGATTGCTGTTAAAAGAAATGGCAACGGTGGCCATTCCTGAGCGGAAAAAAGGAATGAGTGCAGGATTATCTTCAGCGAGATTCAGGCGATAGGTAATAAGGAAGTTGTGGGACACCGGTAAGGGTACCTGCTGAATGAGCCACAAGGGGGTGAGAATACCATCTGTACCAAAAACAACTGTTTCTTGCCCAAATTGTTGGGAACTTCCATCAAGCATCACAAGGGCACAAGATTCTGGATTGGAAATATTTTCAAGCAAAATCTGTGAACCAGTGGGATGCCATTGATTTTCCAGTGAATCAGAAGGAGCAAAGGGTGAATTTTCATTTGCTAGCAATGCCAGTGTCAGTCTCACTTCTGCATTTGTGCTTTTCATTTTGTTTGCTAAAGCTACAATTTCATCTAATGATTCCTGGGCTGTTTCTTGAGATATGGCAATGATAAATCTTTGAATCTCTTGGTCTACGGGAAATCTTTTTTGATTAAAATCAAGTAAAATCGTGTAGGGAAATTGATTGCTATTTGTTAACAGTTGGCGTTGAGGCTGAAACCCTTCTTGAACAAAAAAATCATAAAGCTGATTGGAAAGCTCCCGATGCTCAACCTGCTCTTCGGAAGATTGTGCAAAAAAAACACTTGTAGAAAGCAATATCAACAGTACGATTACTGAAAACCTTCCGATATTATCCATATTGTTTAATTATAGCAATTCTTGTTTACAATGCAAGTACCTTTATATATAATGGAAATCTAGGAGTTGTACATTGAGTGAATCCACAAATAAGGGCCTGTTATC
>JAZQSR010000191.1:0-5648 GCA_045630225.1 Treponema sp.
TAAACTTTTCCACCACGAAATTAAAATTAAATAGAGGGATTTCCTTTGCCCTCTCAAAAATAAGCACCTAAACTACAATAAAACAGAGATATTTCTTTTTAATTCAATTTTTTCATGTTTTTAAGTAAATAAAGGGGTGAATATATATGGCAGAAACTTTTAACGAGGTGCTTCGCACTAAGAAAGAGGTATACGAACTACTGGAGAGAATGAAAAGGACGGGTATATGGCCCCAGGACGACTGGGAGCTGAGCGAGGAATATCTCTATAAGTGTCTCGCCTATGAGGACGCGTGCATAGAGTGGGGCGGCTTTAGCTATGCAAAGGAAGCTATGCAGATAGTATCTACAGAGTATCGCTATTCTAACCCGTGCCTCGAAGATTAAAAATAAAAAGGACAGAAAGACAGAAGAATAAACACGGTAAGAATGAAGAAACCCAGGCCACAAAAGCCTGGGTTTTTCTCATGTTGGAGCAGGAGCAAAAAGCCGATTTGAAAAATATCAAACGCAGCAGCCGCAGCTGCAAGATTGATATTTTTTGAATCGGTTGCAAGGGTGTGGCTTCGCCAGGGGGTGCAGCCCCCTAAGAGAATGGGTAAGGCATCGCCTGGGCAAAGCCCATTGAGATTGGGTCGGCCGTCTGTCCAGGGCAAAGCCCTGGGGAAGACTGCACACCGCATAGGTGGGGCCCCACAGTTTGATGCTTTTGCGTCAAACTTATAGTGGGTACTATTTCACGCAATTTCTATTCCGAAATTGGGTGGAATAGTGGTTGTTTCGTCTAAGCTATTTGCGAAAACGAATGAAGCGAAGAACGAAAATCTTGATTTTCTTTGAGTGTAGACGAAAAGAAAAGAAAGTTTGAGGGCTTCGCAAATGAGGTGAAGAAAATGGCGCAGAACGGAACAACAAAAGGGACTGTAAAGAATGGTCGAAAGAGTGCGGATGGGAGCGCATACAATGCGAACCATAACACACTCGAAGCGACCAGGATGCAGCAGTCCCACATTGACCAGGAACGACATGAATTGAATCGATATATTCAATTCAAGAGTGATGGGTCAATGTCAATCATCAAAGGCGGCCAAGGCGGCTTTGATGCTCGTAAACACGAAATGAAAATTTACAAAGATTTGTATGGTGCTGGGTTGGATGCGAAGAATGAGCGATACACCAAGACCAGACACACAGAACGATGCAGAACGGTCAAGGACTTGTATCAAGACCCGAAAACCGCACCGCTGGAAACCATCTTCCAGGTGGGAAACAGCAAAGACAATCTTGACCCCCAGTTGCGCACCCAGGCACTTACCAGGGCATGGGCTGAAACAGTCAAGGCCATGCAAGGAAAATATGGGGAGCATATGCGCTTCCTGGATGCTGCTTTGCACCGTGATGAAGCAGTTGACCACATCCATTGCAGAGTGGCTTTCATCGGCCATGACCGACATGGGTTTGCAGTTCCAAGCCAAAATGCTGCCCTGGCAGCCATGGGCATTGAACGACCAGACCCAACCAGGCCGAACACGAAATACAACAACCCGACAATCAGTTTCACCGATGAATTGAGGGAAACATTTTATGCAGCGTGTGAGCGCCAGGGAATCCAGATAAATCGTGAAGTACAAAGCTACTCAAAACGACAAGTCGAAATCCTGGAATACAAGTGCGACCGATACAGAGAAGAAAACCAGGCTTTGGAGCAGCAAGCCAGGGAAGCCCTGGACAGAGCCGCAGCAGCTGAAGACAGACAGCAGAGGGCCGAAGAGAAGACACAGGCGGCCCAGGAAGCCCTGGAAAGGGTTTTAGGGGATACGAATACCCTAAAAGCCGAAATAACGGCTCTGAGGGCCTCCCAGGCGGCCCTGGAAGCCCAGAATAAACATTCGGTCGAGTATGGCATCAAGCTGAAGGCTCGCCTGGATGAAGTTATCCAGGAGGGCAAGGCCACGGTGGCCGAGAATGGCAAACTGAAGGCCGTCAATGAGCAGCTGAGAACCGAAAACGAACAGCTGCAACAGGAGAACGGCCAGCTGCAGAAATCGGCCACAGCGGCTCGCCAGGAAGTCCAGGGAGCAAAAAGAATCGTTGCAGACCTGGAGAACCAGGTTGCGGCCCTGGAAATGCAAATGGAGCAGCTGCGCATGGTCAAGGCCCAGGCTGAACGAGAAGCAGCCCAGGCCCAGGAAGACAAAAAAGCAGCGGTAAAAGCTGCCCAGGATATGCACCAGCAACAGCGCAATTTGTACATGAGTTACGCAAAGGGAGCCGACTCAGCGAAGACATACGGTGAAGTGGAAGCCAGGCCCGAAAAAAAGAATCTTCGTGGCCAGGTCACACAAGAAGCAAGGCCAGCTTGTGTCCTGGTTGAAAAAGATGGATTTGAGCGCATGAGAAAAGCAGCTGGCTACCACTATGCGGTAGACTACACGCAGACCCAAATTGACAAGCTGGAAAAGGCCCTTTCAGAAAATGAAATCATCCAGGGATTGCGCAACCAGGTAGAGCAGCAAAGGCAAGAAATAAACCATCTGAGGGCAGACAACGAAAGGCATCACCAAAAGAGCCAAAGGGACGATTGGACAATCGAACAGCTGGAGCAGACTTTGGGAGCCTATGGAATCCCAAATCCGACACAACAGCAGACCCATTCACATCATCACAGAATCCGCTGACGGTGGAGCGGCCACAGTCCCAGGCTAAAGCCTGGGCTGTGGGTGGTCCTTACAAGGTGAAAATGGGATTGCCTGGTGTGTTATAATGGCAGCAGCACAAAAAGAAAGGGGCTGCTGTCATGGCTGAATTTTGTTTGAAGTGTTTCAACGAACTAAATGGAACAGATTACCAGGCCAGCCAGGTCTGGCTGGAAGAAGACTTCTGCGAAGGCTGCGCAGACTGGCGGCCATGCGTGGTCGAGCTGCGGCCCAAGCCGCTGCTGCTTCGCCTGGTTGACCTGGTTCGGGGTCTGTTCCAGAAATGAAAAAGCCCAGGCCGAAGCCTGGGTCTTTTTTATTTCCAAAATTGCCACCAGGGCCGTCTGGGCTGCTGCTCGTCCTGGATAGGTTCATCCTGGACAGCTTCAGCAGCTGGTTCTGGTTCGGATTTGGGTTGCTCACCCTGGCCGCTCTCCAGCATAAGTATGCGTTGTTCGGCCACGGCCCGAAGCTGCTGCTCCTGGCTCAAAAGCTGGTGGGCCTGGGTGACCTGGTCTTGCAGCCGTTCGATTTGGGTATTCTTGGCGGCCAGTTCGGCCTGGAGCATGGCAATCAACTGTTGTTCAACGGTTGATGAATCGTTGTCAACTGGTTGGTTGTCAACCGTTGGCTCCTGGGTTGACTGGAACAGAAAAAGGGCTTCAGCATCAAGCATTTTCCTTTTTCCATCGGTTTTCAACCAGGTTGTCAACTCGTCAAGCGGGTTGTTTAACCGTTTATAAATGGCCTGGGGCGATACTTTCGCCCTGGCTGCGAAGTCCTTAATGCTCAAAAATGTCTGTTCCATGTCTTATCCTTTCCACCAACGGTCTATGGTCGGTCGGCTAATTCCTGTATCCCTGGCACATTGGGACTTTTTACCGCCAGGATGGGCCAGCTGCCAGGCTTCAATCTGGGCCTGCTTGGTTCCGCTGCCTTTGGGTCTACCCTCTTTGTTTCTCCAGGAACCGTCTTCGTCTTCAACGGCTTGCAAGGCCCTGGCTCTTTTCAAATGCATAGCCTGGGAACGATTGTTGCGCTTGGTCTGGCCAATGTCAATTCGGGTCATGCGCAAGATACCCTTGCGGCCCATCTTGATATATTTGCGGTCGTAGTACCTGGTTGCATCCATTATATCACTCGTTGTAAAGTGGTTGGTTTCATTGTCGGTCAAATCATCCAGCCAGGGGAGCATAGCCAAAGCATCCTCCAGGGCTTCAGAAATGGGAATCTCTGCTTTCATGGCATAATTGAAAAGTACGGCCATGCAATAGTAGCGATTCCCATCGACTGCACCACGACGGATGCGGTTTATCCAGGCATCATACCAGGCCCTACGACGAACAAGCTGTTCGGGTGACAATTCATAATCGCCCAGGGGCCGCTGTTCGATGATTCTTCGCTGATACCATTCGGGCCATTCTTCAGCAGCTTCGTCCAGGGGAGTATATTCCCAGTCATCGAAGATACAACGATTCTCTTTTTCGGCCCATTCGTTCAGCTGGTGAATCGATGTTTTCGGGCCAAATTGGAAAGCGGTTACCCGATAATCTGGCCCCAGTTTAGAGGGAGAACCAACCATACGAAAAGCCTGAAAAATACCCTGGCTTTGCTTATCCTTTGAACGGCTGGTATAAGCATTCCAGACCAGGCTGGAAATGTCCGCTTTTAAGCGGTTCAAGGATTCATAATACTGGGGCATGGCTGGTGTAGGCTGCTCAAACAAATAGACAACATGAAGACCAGTTCCAGAATTAACTATGTAGGTTGCTGTCGGTAGAATACCATGTTGCATCTGATACATCAAGTCTTTGGCTTGTTTCGGGCCCACATCATCCAAGTCAATAACAAAACCAAAGATTTGATATGCATATTTTGAAAGCCTACGGCGGCCAGAATAGCCAACAGGAGCAATCAAAACGAAATCCTTATCCATGTATTTTTGAATGTCAGCCAGGTCATCAAAAACAAGTCGGTTATAGCTGCGACCTCTGAAGTCTGGGTCATCCAGAACGGTGAGCAAACCATTGGGCCGTCTGATTTCGTTTTCCTGGCCCCTGGAGCCCTCTGGTTCAAAGCAACCCTCTGGGAACATATCACGATAATATTCTAACGGCTCAACCATACGAGCATAGTCCATAAGTAAAGCTTGCTTTTCACTGAACTCTGCTTCAAGTACAGCTAATTCATAGGAACTCTTATTCTTAAGACTGCTACCTGGTTGTTTAGGATGTTTTGTATATAAACGAACATCCATAGACTTTACAGCTTTAGTAGACATTAAATCACCTCTATGTATGTACTGAAGAGTAGTAGAAACTCTATATAAGTTCAAGTAAGTAGACACAGAAAAAGCCTGTGGTGAACCAGGCCCGAAACAGCCAGCCCAGGCCCCAGCCCTGGGCCGTCTGTCTCGCCCCTGGCTCAATAGCGCACATAGCGCGCGCGCTATATAACCAATACAGTTTTTTTTACATTTTTCATCATTATAGCATAGATTTTGCAAAATGGAAGGTTTAATTTCAAAATAGCAAAAACAGAACCCCAGGGACGGCCTGGAAGCCGTTTTCCTGGGGTTTGTGGTACTGGAATATGATTTTCATGCAAGGCCGCCCTGGGCCATCTGAGGGCCTTGTGTGACCTGGTGTTACTTTGCTTTCAGCTGAGCCTGGTAATATTCCATGATAGCCTGGTCGCTCATGCCCTTGTGATAGGCTCTGATAGCTGCAACCATCTTTGTAGTGTACTTCTTGTTCTCCTTGGCCTGTTCTTCGGCCAGCTGCTTTTTGAGGGCCTTGCGCTCAGCTTTCTGCCGCTCCAGCAGCTGCTCCATTGTTTCTCTCATGGGTCAACTTCCTTTCTGTCTGGAATATTGACATTATACGACAATATTCGACAAAAAGAAAGACCCAGGTTTCAACCTGGGTCTTAAACCGTTCGACAAATTGGAATT
>JAZQSR010000192.1:0-1633 GCA_045630225.1 Treponema sp.
TTGAATCGGTTAAAATGATTTTCGCAAAAAAAAAAACACACACCGAAGGAAAACTCTTATGGCTATATTACAGTTAATTGCAGAAAAAGAAAAGAGTCTATGCTTTGATTTTTTTGAAGAAAAAATCAAGGAAGAGAGTCGCAAACTGATTGAATCAATCTATGCCGATGAAGTAAATCAGTTTTTAGAGAAGATTGCTTCCATTGTTGATGGGAAGGAAAAAAAATTGGTTGTGAGAAATGGCTACCACAAAAGTCGTGTCGTTCAAACAGCCTGCGGAAATGTGGAGGTAAAACTGCCAAGAGTGGATGACAGAAAAGCTACGGAGAAATTCGTCAGTAAAATTCTGCCACCATTTGCCCGAAAGACACCGACGATCGAAACATTGATAGCGGCTCTTTACCTGGCGGGAATCTCCTCCAACAAATTTCAGGAGGCACTGTCAAGCGTGTTTGGAGAAGACTCAAAGGGATTCTCTTCGGCCTCGATAATCCGATTGACCAAGGGGTGACAGAAAGAATGTGAGCAATGGAAAAGGAGGGATTTGAGGGGAAAGGAATATGTCTATGTCTGGGCGGATGGAATTTATGTAAAATCAAGGCTGGATGGAGAGAAAACCTGCCTTTTGGTGATGATTGGAGTGGGAATTGACGGGAAAAAGGAGCTTATTGCCATGGAAAGTGGCATCAGGGAAAGCACTCAAAGCTGGAGAGAGGTTCTCCTGGACCTGAAATTTCGAGGGCTTATAAAGGCTCCCAAACTTGCAATCTGTGACGGAGCTCTGGGGTTTCAGAATGCAGTTGATGAAATCTGGGGGCAGATGAAAATTCAGCGGTGCTGGTTTCATAAAACGGCAAACATCCTGGACAAGATGCCAAAATGTGTTCAGAAAAAGGCGACCCTGATGATTCGGGATATGCACATGGCAGACACACGGGAGAACGAACTGAAGGCCTGTGACAAGTTTATACAAACTTTCGCAGTAAAATATGAGAAGGCTGTGGAAAATCTGAAGAAGGACAAGGATGATTTGTTCCGATTTTATGATTATCCTGCCGAACACTGGATTCATATACGGACTACAAATCCCATTGAGTCCACCTTTGCAACGATCTGTTTAAGGCACAAGTCAACAAAGGGCAACGGAACAGCAAAGGCCACAGAAGCCATGGCTTTTAAACTCTGCCAGCAGGCACAAAAAAATTGGCGACGATTGAAAGGCTTTGAAAAGCTTGACCTTGTGGCCAAGGACATAAAATTTGAAAATGGTGTGTTGAAGGAAGTCGCTTAAACCCTTGCCGATCCAAACTTCAATCCACAACATTTGACAATATCTCCAGGAGCTGGGAGGATAACTCCAAGGCAGCTGGAGGCAGATGGCACAGTACCATCATGGAGGAGAGTCTGCGGGACCGGGAGGAAGCTGTAGTGCTAGCAAAAGCCTATTTACAAAACCTTTCCATGCAGTACCAAATGGCAGAATGCAAGTGCGAGGGAGACCAGCGGATTCTCCCCGGCATGAGGGTGACCGTGAAATATGTGGGAGAAAGCTATTCTGGGGAATACATTGCCAACCACGTTCTCCATGAGTTCTCCGTGTACGGAGGCTACACCACCACCTTGTACCTCAAGC
>JAZQSR010000193.1:0-3449 GCA_045630225.1 Treponema sp.
GCTAGTGATTTCATTTCAGTTTGATTCCTTCTCTATTGTTAATATTAAAGGAATCTGCCACACTTTCGTATGGCTGACTTTATCGATTTCTCGATATACGCCACCTTATTGCTGACTTCTTACTTCTCTTTCAAGAAGTTCGTCGTATTTTCTTCCCTTCCCTCATAATGTTTAAGAACACTGCGATTTTCATCGCTTTACTTTCGCAAGTGAAGTTAATCTATCACACATCGTTTCACTTTGTCAAGCACTTCTCAAAAACTTTTTCAAGTTTTTTTTGTTTTCGCTCAGTCAGTCGCACCAGCGTCTTTCGTTGCGTCAACGATGAAGACTATATCACATCCACTCCAGATTGTCAAGCGTAAATTTTCTTTTTTTAAAAAAAATCACTTTTTTTTTCACTTTCTGTTTTTCATAAAAAAAGGGCCCACAAGAGGGCCCTTTCATCACTTCCATCTATAGAAGATTTGGTATTCTTTACTTCTTAATCTCAAGAGGTACATCAACCAACATCTCTTTGCAAGGAAGGTATACTTTAAGCAAGAAGAAAATCAATGAAGCAGCTGCAACTACAACACCAATAATGTTGGAAATACCAGCATCCATCTTGAATCCTTCTGGAGCCTGTAACAAATATGAACAAGAAACAGCAACCATGAAGGTGGCAGGAAGAGCTGCAATCCAAGCAGCAACCTTGTTATTGCGGTAACGAACCAAGTAAACAGCAGCACACCACAGAACAAGCATTGCCAATGTCTGGTTAGACCAAGAGAAATAGCGCCATACGATATTGTAGTCTACGTGAGAAATGAGGAATCCAATTCCAAGGATAGGAATTGTCAAGAGCAAACGGTTCTTGAATGATTTCTGCTCAATCTTGAACCAGTCTGCAATGGTAAGACGTGCAGCACGGAATGCAGTATCTCCAGAGGTGATAGGACAGGCAATAACACCAATCATAGCAATGATACCACCGATGGTTCCAGCCAATGTGGTTGACATTTCATATACGGTAGTTGAGTTACCAGCAAATGCTACAGCGTGAACTGCACCACCCTTATAGAAGAATGCACTAGCAGCAGCAGCCCAAATCAATGCGATAACACCTTCAGCAGCCATGGCTCCGTAGAAAATACGGCGTCCCTGGCGCTCGCTCTTAATACAACGAGCCATCAAAGGAGACTGTGTTGCGTGGAATCCAGACAGAGCACCACAAGCAACAGTGATAAACATCATTGGCCAACGAGGCAATTCTGTAGGATGCATGTTATTGGGGAAGTCCCAAAGCTCCAACATAGGAGCAGAGCCATTGAAGTGATTAACAACAGTAGCACCACCGATGATTACAGCCATCAAGATAAGAGCAATACCGAATACGGGGTACAGCTTACCAATCAACTTATCAACAGGCAAGAATGTTGCCAAGGTATAGTATACCAAGATAACGATGGTCCAGAACTTTACGTTCAAGGTTTCGGGAGTCAACAGAGCGATAAGACCAGCAGGTCCAACCATAAATACGGTTCCAACCATAACCAAGAGAACTACGGAGAATACACGCATAACCTGCTTCATAAAAGGTCCCATGTACTTTCCTACGATTTCGGAAATAGAAGCACCGTTGTTGCGCTCTGACTGCATTGCAGAGATGTAGTCATGAACACCTCCAGCCAAAATTGTTCCGAAAACAATCCACAGGTATACAGAAGGTCCCCAAAGTGCACCTGAAATGGCACCAAAAATTGGACCAAGACCTGCAATGTTCAACAACTGAATCAAGAAGATTCTCCAAGTTGCCATTGGAACAAAGTCAATTCCGTCATTAATAGCAACAGCTGGTGTAGGACGATCATCTGGCTGGAATACTCTTTCTACGAGTGTTCCGTAGACAAAGTAACCAACAATCAAGATTGCAACACCAATCAAGAAGGTAATCATAAATCATTCTCCTTTAATACTAGATAGACAAATTTTATCATTGTTTTTTTTAATTGTCAATTTTTTTTTTGCTTTTATTCTCCCCTTGCACCTACCTTTTATTTCCCATATAATGGTTAATTAATTTATCTTATCCATATCCATTATTTTTTTTGCGTGTATTCACACGTAATAAGGAGACTTACATGGCATATTATTTTGAAGAACCTTCCCATACCTTTGGGGAATATCTTTTGGTTCCTGGATACTCATCAGCAGATTGCATTCCATCCAATGTGAGTCTACGTACTCCCATTGTTCGATTCAAAAAGGGAGAGGAATGTCCCCTGTACATGAATATTCCCATGGTTTCTGCAGTAATGCAGTCTGTTTCAAATGATACCATGGCCATTGCACTGGCAAAGGAGGGGGGAATCTCCTTCATCTATGGCTCTCAGACCATTGAGCAGCAGGCTGACATGATTCGTAAGGTAAAGAGTCACAAGGCAGGCTTCGTTACATCAGATTCCAACATCAAGCCAGACAACACTTTGCAGGATGTAATTAACTTGAAAGCAAAGACTGGTCACTCTACAGTGGCAGTTACTGCAGATGGCACTCCCCACGGAAAGTTGTTGGGAATCATTACCAGTCGTGACTTTAGAATCAACAAGGTGGATCCTAATGCCCTAGTTCAGGATTATATGACCAAATTTGAGGATTTGATTGTGGGCGAAGACGGAATTACCTTGAGCCAAGCAAATGACTTAATTTGGAAGCACAAGCTGAACTCCCTCCCCGTTATTACCAAGGATGGTCATCTTGTTTCTATGGTTTTTAGAAAGGATTATGCTTCTCATGAGGAGCATCCACTAGAATTGTTGGACGAAAATCATCGCTATGTGGTTGGTGCTGGAATCAACACTCGGGATTATATGGAGCGTGTACCTGCCCTTCTTGAAGCTGGAGTAGATATTCTGTGTATTGACTCCTCAGAAGGATTTTCTGAGTGGCAGAAGCGAGCCTTGCACGACATTCACAATACCTTTGGTCATCACGTAAAGGTAGGAGCCGGAAACGTTGTAGACCGAGATGGATTTATGTTCCTGGCAGAAAATGGAGCTGACTTTGTAAAGGTTGGAATTGGAGGTGGCTCCATTTGTATTACCCGTGAACAGAAGGGAATTGGTCGTGGACAGGCAACTGCCACTATCGAAGTAGCAAAGGCTCGAGACGAATATTATGAAAAAACTGGTATTTATATCCCCATCTGTTCAGACGGTGGTATTGTACACGACTATCACATTACCTTGGCCTTGGCTATGGGTGCAGACTTTGTAATGCAGGGTCGCTATTTTGCACGCTTTGACGAAAGCCCCACTAACAAGCTCATTGTAAATGGAAGCTATGTAAAGGAATACTGGGGAGAAGGCTCTAACCGTGCCCGCAACTGGCAGCGCTATGACTTGGGAGGAGCAAAGACCATGGCCTTTGAGGAAGGCGTGGATTCCTATGTGCCTTATGCAGGTAGC
>JAZQSR010000194.1:0-2171 GCA_045630225.1 Treponema sp.
GATTGCAGCGAATATATGACAGATTTTGTCTGTAAGAAAACCAATGGTGATTTGATGGTCAGAGAATGTATCAGCCGTAAATTACTATCCAGACCGCAAATGGCAGCAATGATGGATATGAGCCGCACATATTGGCTGCGGCATGGTGTTACAGATTGGGGGATTGTTGTAGATGCTGTTGAAGAATGTGAACCAAATTATCCGTGTGCTGAAATCCCATGGTGATAAAGCCCTGGTGATTGACTGCATTAAAAGAACGATGCCCAAATGGGTGGATGGTGATTCTCTGTCGAATTATGATGATTGCGGTGAAGATGAAATGTATGAGCGAACAGATTATCCTTTTGGCAGAGAGCTAACCCCAAAAGAGGAACGCATTGCCCAGGAACGCTTCACCATGATTTCTGGAGTGCTGCCGTTTATTGGGAACGAACAGAAACGCAGCCAAATGATAGACTTCCTGTCAGAACACCAAAGCAAGCAAACGATACGGAAGTATCTTTGCTTGTATTTGGTGTACCAAGACATTGATGCCCTTGCTCCCCCACCTAAAACAGCAAGAGAATTGACCCAGGACGAAAAGCATATGCGTTGGGCATTGAACAAGTTCTTTTACACAAAGCACAAGAATACCCTTATGACCGCCTACGCCCTAATGCTCAAAGAGAAATATTGCAACCAGGAAGGACAGCTGATAGATGACTATCCCAGCTTTGACCAGTTCAGATATTTCTACCGCAAGACAAAGAAGATGCAGCAGTATTACATATCCAGGGACGGTATCAAAGACTATCAGCGCAACAACCGCCCCCTTCTCGGAGATGGAGTACAGCAGTTTGCTCCAGTTGTTGGTATGGGTATGCTTGATTCAACGATATGCGACATTTACCTTGTAGACGATGGGGGCAACCTTGTAGGCAGACCTGTGCTTTGTGCTTGTGTGGATGCTTTCTCAGGTCTATGTTGCGGCTACTCCCTAGGCTGGGAGGGTGGAACATACAGCTTGCGTAGTCTGATGCTGAATGTGATTGCCAATAAACAGGAATGGTGCAGCAAACACGGTGTTTTTATCGAACCGCAAGAATGGGATTCCAATAAACTGCCAGGGGTCTTTGTAACCGACATGGGCAGCGAATATAAAGGTGATACCTTTTCCCAGGTAACAGAGCTGGGCGTAAAACTTATAAATTTGGCGCCTTATAGACCAGAACTAAAAAATCGTGTCGAAAAGTTCTTTGATGTGATTCAGACCAGCTACAAGAAGCACCTAAAGGGTAAAGGCGTGATTGAGCCAGACTACCAGGAACGGGGCGCACATGACTATCGCAAGGATGCTTGTCTGACCCTGCGTGAATTTGAGCAGATAATCCTATATTGCATCGTGTACTATAACAGCTCCCGTGTGGTGGATTTTCCTTTTACGGAAGAAATGCTTGCCGATGGTGTAAAGCCCTATGCCAGTAGTATATTTGCCTGGGGCAAGGAGCAGATGGGAGCAAATCTAATCTCTGTCACACCGCAAAGGCTGATTCAAACATTGCTGCCCAGAACAACAGGAACATTCACCCGTAAGGGATTGCGTGTCAATGGTCTGCGGTACAAACATGATGATTACGCCGAAGCGTTTTTGTCTGGTGGTGAAGTTACCGTTGCCTACAATCCAGAGGATGTAACGGAAGTCTGGCTGCTGGACAATGGGCAGTATGTTTCCTTTATGCTGATTGAAAGCAGATTCAATGGCAAATCCTTGGCTGCTGTCCAGACAATGCAAAAGACAAGGAAGCAGACTGTTCATGCTGCCACCGCTGATAATCTGCAAGCACAGATAGACCTTGCAGAGCATATCCAGGTTATCGCATCCAAAGGCAAGCAGACTGATGTTGGTATAAAGAATATCCGCAGCACACGCAAACGGGAGCAAGCCAGAACCCACATTGATTTCGTAAAGGAGGGCAATATCTGTGGATAACATGAGCCTAATTAAAAAAATGCCGTCTATGTTGTCTGGCAGCGAATTGGAACAGGCATTAACCATCTTGCCAGAATATGACCCTGCTATCATAAATGAGAATGAAGCTGTGCGGTTGATTGCGTTAACTGACCTTTACAAAGTGTTCGTACCAAATCAAATGTCCAGGGAGATTTACAGTAAATTGTATCTTGCGCTACTG
>JAZQSR010000195.1:0-9318 GCA_045630225.1 Treponema sp.
AATAAAAAACAAGAATTAAAACTGCAATAACTTTGTTCAAATTACTAACCTCTTTTCTTCTTTGGAGAAGATAATTTTCCCATAGCCACAGGATCATTCTTTACATTTTTAATGGCATTTAATAAGAAAGCCAAAAATACAGAGAAAAAGCCTGCTGCAAAGGTAACGATGATACACAGCATACCTCTGCTTGGCCCTGATTTTAAGTCAGGCACCTCCGCATATTCCAAAATCTGAAAAATTGGCTGTTCACTAGCCATGGTAATTTTAAGCATTTCGTACTGTGCCTTTAACTGACCATATACCTGCTCCTGCACCGTAAGCTCCATCTTCAGCAATCCCATATCCCGCATAATGGAAGGAGCACCAGCAGATGAATATACATTGGAAACAGAACGCTCCAGCTGCTGAATCTGTTCCTGCAGTTTGACAATTTCTTTGTATGATACATCTATGTTCTGCTCAAGATTAACCTTTGACAACTGATTTTTATCCAGCCCCATGTCTAAAAAACGCTGTTCCAAGTAACCAACCACAAAATTCACCACTTCTTGAGCAAAAACAGGATCCGTATCCGTAAAACTCACCGTAAAAATACCTGTTTCATCATCGTAAGAAGAAACAAGTAACTCTTTTAATGCCTTTCTTGAATTTGCCTTGGGAGCCTCCTCTATCTTGAACTTTTCCACCAAATTGAATTTTTCTACCACCGCATCCAACAGACTATTGCTGTGAACCAGATACGAAGCCAAGGCACTATTAGTAGATCCTCCACCTAAATCAACACCAGCCATACTAGCTAATCCACCTAAACCAGAACCTGCCAACTGAGCAGCCAAGCCACCAGAAGACGAACTGGGGTCATTTATAAGCATTTGGGCAAATGGAGTGTATTCATTGGGAAGAAATGATTTTTCTGGAGGTAACATCAAGGAAATAACTGAAACAGCAACAACAGCAATCATTGCAACTGCTGTAATGACAATAATCATGACCTTGTACCGCCAAAGCACGGCTATTAAATCTATCAAGGAGATTTCATCATCCTGCGTTTCTTGGATTTTATCAGACTGGCCCATAGTATCCCTCTGTTGTAACTCAAAATAAAAATAGTGTGTATATAGTAATAAAATCAGAATATATTTGCAAGGGTTACACTTTTATATCTATCCAAAGGATGATTGTTCCAACTCTCACAAGCTTTTACACCAAGGCAAGAATCTTCTTCTGAAAGCTTTCCGTGGGATTGTTACCGTACACCAGTAAAGCCACCTTGTGAAAATCTAAAAGCTGATGTAAGGCACAGGTTACCTCTTCCCTAGTGAGGCTGTGAATCAAGTCTGCAATTTCTTGAGTAGTGCTTTGAGGAAAGCCAAAACTATGGTGACGAAAAAGTCGCTTGGAGCGGTAGTCCATGTCTTCTGCGGCAATAATTTCTTCCCCACAAATATGCTCACAGGCTGCATCAAGCTCATCCTGACTAAAGCCATTTTCCTTCAGCTGTCGCAGTTCATTGTATAGGGTGGCCACCACCTTTTGACTGTCTTTTTTTGCAGCAGAAGCATAGGCACACCAACAGGCCGCATCGCTATAATAGGTCATAAAGCTATAGACATTGTAGCTATAGCCCCCTTCCTCTCGGAGCTTTTGAAATAGCCGGGAGCTCATGGTGTCTCCCACCAAGGCATTGGCCACCGCCCAGCAATAGTAGTCCCGAGCAGATTTTGGCTCTGCCACTGGAAGCTGCAAGAAAAATTGCATCTGGCGGAAAGGTGCATCTTTAAACTGAATGCCACTTTGCCACTGAGGAGCCCTCCCCTGCCGTCCATTCAAAGTGGCCACCTGGAACCAGTCCTTACTACAAGCACTGCGAGGAGGCAAGGTTTCTGCCACCTGCTGCAACAAGGGAGCGTCCACATTTCCTGCAGCACAAATCACTAAAGGACCTGAGACAATATGTTCTTTATACCACTCCACCAAGGTATCACGAGTCAAGGAGCCCACCTCCTCTACAGTACCTGCAATGGAAGCAGAAATAGGGTGATTGGGCCAGGCAGCTTCACTGGCAGCATCTAGGGCCGCTTCCTCTGGATCATCCTGAGAAGAAATGATTTCACTCTGGATAACCGCCCGTTCCCGCTCCAGCTCTTTTTCATCAAAGCGGGAATTGGAGCACATGTCCACCAACACCTCCAGGGCCTTGGCCAAATGGGTAGCCGGCACCACACAGTGAAGGCACATGGTTTCTCGGTCCGTAAAGGCATTCAGGTAGCCACCAATGCGATCAAAGGCCAAGGCTATGTCAAAGGCGGATCGGCTGTGGGTACCCTTGAAAATCATATGCTCCACAAAGTGGGATGCCCCCCGCTGATTTTTTCCCTCATAGCGGGAACCTATAGGAAACCAAAAGCCCACTGCAGCAGTCTTTACCGTTGCAACAGGCTCTGTAATGAGTACCACATTGTTAGACAAAATCTGTGTTGTAACCGACATGGCGAACTTCACTCCCGAAAAAAAAGGCTGCCTCCAGAAGTTTCTGTGAAACATACTTCACCATGAAGTTTTCTTCATCATGAAGCATGGTCCATTACAACTCCCTAGGCAGCCCCTGCTATAAACAGTGCAGTTTATTTCTTCTGATCCTCAAGGGCATCGATGTAAGACAGGTTCAAGCGGCCCATCTTGTCGATTTCCAAAAGTTTTACAGGAATCTGCTGACCTTCTTTAATCACATCGGTTACCTTCTCCACACGCTGGCGAGAAAGCTTGGAAATGTGGCACAAGCCTTCCTTGCCGGGAAGGATTTCCACAAAGGCACCAAAGTCCATGATTCGCTTAACAGTTCCGTTGTAGATTGTTCCCACTTCTGGATCTTCTACAATGGCCTTAACAGCAGCCTTAGCAGCATCGGTGGCCTTTCCGTTCTTACCGTAAATGATAACAGTTCCGTCATCCTCGGTGTCAATCTTTACGTCGTGGGCAGCACAAATACCCTTGATTACCTTTCCACCAGGACCAATGAGGGCACCAATCTTGTCCACATCAATCTTCATGGACTCAATCTTGGGAGCATACTCGCTGATTTTCTCTGCGGGCTTGCTGATGGTCTGGTTCATGATGTTCAGGATGTGGAGACGACCACGGCGAGCCTGATCAAGGGCCTTCTGCATGATTTCTGTGGTAACACCAGCAATCTTAATATCCATCTGGAAACCAGTGATTCCGTCTACAGTACCAGCTACCTTAAAGTCCATGTCACCCAAGTGGTCTTCCTCTCCCAAAATGTCGGAAAGGATGGCGTACTTTTCGTACTTGTCACCTTCGGTAATCAATCCCATGGCAATACCAGCAACAGGCTTTTTCATGGGTACACCAGCTGCCAACATACACAGGGTTCCACCACAAACAGATGCCATGGAGGAAGAACCGTTGGATTCGAGAATCTCGGATACAACACGGATGGTATAGGGGAAGGTTTCCCGAGAAGGCACCATTGCCTCAAGAGAGCGGCGAGCCAGGTTTCCGTGACCAATTTCACGGCGACCAGTTCCCATACGTCCAACCTCACCTACAGAGTATGGAGGGAAGTTGTAGTGCAGGATAAAGTGCTCACGGCGATCTCCATCAATGTCATCGTATACCTGCTCGTCCAAGGATGTACCCAAGGTAGCAACAGCCAAGGACTGGGTTTCACCACGGGTGAACACGGCAGAACCATGGGGACGAGGCAGAACATCAATCTCACAGGTAA
Source organism: Treponema sp. (assembly GCA_045630225.1). Taxonomy (GTDB): domain Bacteria; phylum Spirochaetota; class Spirochaetia; order Treponematales; family Treponemataceae; genus Treponema_F. Next base: position 3,752 of record JAZQSR010000195.1, read on the forward strand.
TGGGACGAATATCCTCTGTTCCACGGCCGTCTACACGGATTCCCTTGTCAAGAATGCTCTTGCGAAGGATATTGTATTCCATGTCCTCAAACAAACCGTTGAAAAGCTTCTTCTGTAAGTCATCTTCCAGCTGCTCAGCATATTTTTCTGCCAAGCTAGCCTTTACAGCCCCGATTGCCTCGTGACGCTGATGCTTACCCTTTACAAAGCAAGCTTCTTCCATCTTGGGCATGGCTTCTGCCAACATGGCATCCTTGTTTTCCAAGGTAGCAGTGGAAGGACAAAGGGGCAACTTTTCCTTTCCTGCCAGCTTGCGAAGTTCATCCTGAAGATGACACATATCGGTGATGAATTCCTGAGCCTTAGCCAAAGCCCCCAGCATGATTTCCTCGGAAACTTCCTTGGCACCACCTTCTACCATGGTAAAGCCGTCGGCAGTTCCTGCCACAACGATTTCCAGTTCAGCCTTTTCAATCTGTGCGTAGGTGGGGTTGATAACGTACTGACCGTCAACATAGGCCACACGAACACCAGCTACAGGGCCGTTAAAAGGAATGTCAGAAATAACAACGGCGGCAGAACTGGCGATTACAGCCAGAATGTCAGGTGGGTTTATCTGGTCGGAAGAAATACAGGTAGGTACAATCTGAATCTCACGGCCAAAGGCAACCTCAAACAAGGGGCGCATAGGTCGGTCAATAAGGCGGGAAACAAGAATTTCCTTATCCTTTGGGCGACCTTCTCGCTTGATAAATCCACCGGGAATCTTTCCGGCGGCGTAGTATTTTTCGTTGTAATCAACAGTTACGGGAACAAAATCAAGTCCCTCACGAGCCTCGCTGGAAGCACAGGCTGTGGCAATAACGGCGGAACCGCCAAACTGAGCGTAGACAGAACCATTGGCCTGCTTTGCCAAGCGACCAGTTTCCAAAATCAATTCCTGTCCAGCTAATGTATATGATACTCTATGAACCATTTCTTATTCTCCTAAAAACGAAAAGGACAGTCTCCCGCACACAACGGCAGCAGACTGTCCCCCACAGCTTACTTTCGCAGGCCAAGTTCTTTGATAAGCGCACGATAACCTTCAAGGTCTGTACGCTGCAAATACTTCAACAGGCTTCTGCGCTGACCAACCAAGATAATAAGACGGCGGGAAGCTCCCTTGTCCTTCTTGAAAGTCTTGCAGTGCTCTGTGAGCTGCTTGATGCGTTCAGTCAGCAGTGCTACCTGAACTCTTGTGTTGCCAGTGTCCCGTTCGTTTGTTCCGAACTTGGTAACGATGGCAGCAGTTGTGTCTTTTGTAAGTGCCATTACTTACTCCTTTCTATTTTAATCCCATTAAGATAACCAAAATCAACAAGTGAATTCCACAGAACTCACCAGCACACGTTCTGTATCAATCATTCCTATAGAAAGAACTTTTCTACTATCTTCTGAAAGAATCATTTTTAAGGACTCTTCTTGAATGATTGCTTTTTCTGCAAAGGAAACAGCTTTTTCAATAGAAGCATCCTTTGCCTGTATCTTGCAATGAACTGTTACCTGATAGCTTCCTGCAGGAGGAAGAATCTGAAGGCAGCCACAAGGGGCCTGCTTTCTCAATCCTACAAGGGAGTTTTTTTCCCATTGCCACTGAAAGCAATCACCTCCCAAGGCAAAATTCCTGCCTAAAAACTGTCGACACCGACTAAAATCACCTTGCACCAAGGAATTGCGAATCTGAGAGGAACTGACCCGAACCCCATCTACAATGACAGGGTCTACAACTTCCAGTACCAGACCATTTTCCTGGGCAAAATCCCGCAAAAAATCGATGTTTACAGCACCCTTATAGCCACAACGAAAGTCAGTTCCTTCCGCCAAGAAGGCCATATGCAACTGATTTTTTAAGTGTTGCAGAAAGGTAACTCCATCCATTCTACCAAAATCACCGGAAAAGTCAATGACTACCGCAAAGGCAAAGCCCGCCTCTTGGAAACACTGCAACCGCTGTTCCATGGTATAAACGGAACCAGAAAAGCTTTCAGGATTAAGGCGAGCCTTGGGAGAAATTCCAAAGGTGATGACTCCCGGCAAAAGCTTTTTCTGGCCAAGGACGGCATCAAAAAGAGCCTGATGCCCCACATGGGCACCATCAAAGCCCCCCACCGTTAAGGCTGTTCCTTCATAGCCCTTTTCCAACAGTTCATGTCGAGAAAAAAAGTTACCAGAAACTATATCATTCCAAGAATAAACTCTCAGATTGTTTTCCATATATTATCCTTGCTGAGGAATTACGAATCCGTAGCGGAGCCGCTCCCCAGCCTGTTTTATCATCCCCACCAGCTCTCCAGATTCAAAGAACACAGGATATTCTGTAGAAGATGAGTCTTGCCAAGAGGTGAACCAAGACTTTCGTAATGGTCTCCCTTGAAAAAAATCCTTGTAATGCCCCATGTCCAAAACCAAAGGAACAAGGCCACAAGAACGGGCCATTTCTGGAGTAAACTGAATCAAGTGGCCAGCCACTTCTTCCAACTCCTCTACCCTTGCCTTTGATGGAGGAACATCTCCATAGCCACGGCTGGCCAAAGTAAAATCTGCCAAGCGAGGAGCAAAGACAGCATTTTCCAGCTGAAAGGGTCCCACCGCCACACGACGCAAGGCCACCAAATGGCCGCAGCTTCCTGCAGCCATGGCAATATCACGAGCGAGAGAGCGGATATAGGTTCCCTTAGAGCAGGTAACTTCCAGCAAGCCATAGCCGCCGTCAAAGTCTAAAAGCTCCAGTGAATGAATGGTGATTTCTCTGGAAGGAAGCTGGGCAGTGGCACCAGAACGCACTAAGTCGCTGGCCCGCTTTCCATCCACGTGAATGGCTGAATATGCAGGCGGCACCTGCTGAATCTTTCCCCGAAATTGGGGCAACACCGCTTCCACCTGCTGACGGCTGGGAAGTGGCCCTTCTTTCACAACAGCACCAGAAGGCTCCAGTGTATCTGTTTCTGAACCAAAGGCCACTACAGCAAGATATTTTTTATCTGTGGCGGTGATATAGGGAACTAATCGTGTCATTTTTCCCACCAACACCACCAACAAGCCTTCTGCAAAGCTATCCAAGGTTCCAGTATGTCCCACCTTTCCCGTTCCCAGAGCTTTTTTTATAACACCCAGGGAAGAAAAACTGGTGGGACCAGAGGCCTTGGCAAAGAGCATAATGCCAGATGCACCAGAATCTTTAGCAGCCAGATTACTTCTCCCCGCTTTCGGAGGAATCTCCGTCCAAGGCTTGAGCCTCAGACTCACTGCGCGCAGCCTCCAATGCAGCCTCTTCCGCTTCCAGCTGATTCAATTTACGCACCATCTCAAAGCCTTCCTTGATGCTAGAATCAGCAATAAAGGTAAGCTTTGGAAACTGGCGGATAGTTAATTTTCTTCCAATGGTGGACTGGATAAAGCCTGCGGCACTTTGCAAGCCCCGCACTCCCTTTTCCGTTTCCTTGCCGCTCATAAAGCTGGAGACATAGACCTTGGCATATCCAAGGTCTCCTGAAACATCCACTCTATTGATGGAAAGGAAGGTGGAAACACGAGGATCCTTTATCTGTCCGGAAAGAATCATTTTGGAGATTTCTTCCCGGATTTGTTCACCTAATCGTACAAGTCGAAAGGAACCCATTTATGCCTTGTCTCCTCCAGCTTCATCTGGTTTTACCAAGGGAGCGGAATCTCCCAGCTTGCGGGCAACTTCTACATACTCGAAGATTTCCAACTGGTCTCCTACCTGAATGTCCTGCCAGCTGTCGATACCGATACCGCACTCATAGCCAGTGTTAACTTCCTTAACGTCATCCTTAAATCGCTTCAAAGAGGAAATCTTTCCGCTGTAGATAACGATTCCCTCACGAATAACGTTGACACTGGAGGTTCGCTTTACGACACCCTGGATAACGTAGGAACCAGCAATGAGGCCCACCTTGGGAACACGGAAGGTATCCCGAACCTCTACCATACCAGTTACCTCTTCCTTTACGTCGGGCTTTAGCATACCTTCCATAGCGAGGGTAATTTCTTCCACACACTTGTAGATAACATTGTATTTGCGGATGTCAACCTTTTCTTGGTCGGCAATAATCTTTGCCTTGGGAGTAGGTCGAACGTTAAATCCGATGATAATGGCGTTGGAGTCAGCAGCAGCCAACATAACGTCGCTTTCGTTGATGGCACCAGCAGATGAGTGGATAACCACCAACCGAATGTCTCTGGTAGAAAGCTTTTCCAAGGAAGACTTGAGGGCTTCTGCAGAACCCTGTACGTCGGCCTTGATGATAACCTTCAGCTCCATGATACCACCGGCATCGATGGTGTCGTAGAGGTTGTCCAAGGTAACCTTGCGTACACTCTTAGCATCTTCAAAGCGCTTCAATTCCTGACGCTTGGAAGAAATAGAACGAGCAGTTTTTTCGGTATCAGTTACCTGGAAGGGATCACCAGCATTGGGCATGGATTCCATACCAAGGATTTCAACAGGCATACTGGGAGTAGCTTCCTTAATCTTTTCTCCACGATCGTTGAAGATGGCACGAACACGGCCAGAATAAATACCTGCAACGAAGGGGTCTCCAGTAGAAAGAGTTCCTCGCTCCACAATAACAGTAGCCACAACACCACGACCATGATCAACACGGGATTCGATAATTTTTCCTTCAGCACGGCAGTTCCAAGTAGCCTTAAGCTCCAGAACTTCAGCCTGCAGGAGGATGGCATCCAGCAAGTCTTCCAAACCTTCCTTTTTCAAGGCACTGATGTGGACAAACTGGGTGTCTCCACCCCAATCCTCTGGCACCAGCCCCAAGTCGGAAAGCTGGGTCTTTACACGGTCGGGATTTGCCTCGGGCTTATCCACCTTGTTTACTGCAACAATGATGGGAACCTGAGCATCCTTGGCGTGGTTAATAGCTTCGATTGTCTGGGGCATAACACCGTCATCGGCAGCAACCACCAGAACAACAATATCAGTAATCTTGGCACCACGGGCACGCATCATGGTAAATGCTTCGTGACCAGGGGTATCCAAGAAGGTAATGCGTCCCTTGTCTGTTTCCACCATGTAGGCACCGATGTGCTGGGTAATTCCACCAAACTCACCTTCTGCAACACGGGTACTACGAATGGCATCCAGGGTCTTTGTCTTACCATGGTCAACGTGACCCATGATAGTAACAACAGGAGGACGAACCTCAATATCTCCCTCTTCGCCAGTATCGCTTTCGATAACAGTCTCGTCGTACAAGCTGATGATATGGACATCACAATCGTACTCGGAAGCCAGCAAGGTGGCAGTGTCTGCATCAATGGACTGGGTGATGGAAACCATCATTCCCATGGACATGAGCTTGGCAATGATTTCAGAAGCCTTCAGGTTCATCTTCTTTGCCAAGTCGGATACGGAGATTGTCTCCATAATCTCGATGGATGCTGGAACGGCACTGGCAGAAGCGGCCTGCTTTTTCTTCTGATTTCTATCTTCAAAGAAGTTTTCCTCTTCCCGATCCTTGCGGTATACAGAAGTCGGATCGTAGCCA
>JAZQSR010000196.1:0-3278 GCA_045630225.1 Treponema sp.
TGATTTCTCCATGCCATGAATTCATCAAAGGTTTTCTCATTCAGAATTGATTCATTGATGAGATATTTTTCAATTCTGTCAATCCATTTCTTTTCGCCTGCGGTAAAGCTATGAGCTTTACAAAGTTTTTTTATAGCATTATGAATTCGCTCTTCATGGGAAATCAATGAGGAGCCAATTGCATACCTACGAACTAGTGTGATGATGTCTGCAGCACATTCTTCATGAGTAATTTGCTCCACAGCGGTGTTCAACTGAATTGGATTAAAGCCCCTTGCATCCAAGGTCAAGCTCAATGTACGTAAATCCGCAACAGTCAAATCGGCTGGTCTGGTGCAGATAATTTCCAAGGCTTCTATTTTATCCTTGTTTGTTTTCAGATAGGTAGAAAAGCTTTCCAAATAGTCGGCAGGTTCCTGACCTTTGCCAAAACCTCGTGTTACCTCTTGTACTGTGTCAACTTTGTCACTGATGGGCACATAGGAGGTTCCCGTCTTCTTGATGTTGAAAGCAGCAAAGGCATCTTTGGCTTGCAGCAGGATATCCTTACAATTTTCCTCTGACATAGATTTTGCTTCACGTACTTTTGCAATAAAAGCTTCTGGGGAGTCGTAATGGGAGATAACAGTAAAATAATTTATTTGAGACTCATCCATGTGCCCTTTCATTCTTTGAAGCTTTGCAATTATTTGGTCATTGATAAATTTAATTTCTTCTTCATCAGAAACTTTTTCATAGCCTTCAAAAAGCTCATCAAAGGTTACCGAAGAATTTGCCACAACAGGCTTCATGGAGGAATACTCATCAAGATAGCTGTATAAATCAACTGCATCATAGATATCAAAATGAGTTTTATTGATTTTTGAACACAATCGTGTGGCCCGCCCCAGCATCTGCTCGTACAAAATGCGGGATTTTATGCGTCTCATAAATACAATTTTTGTAATCTCAGGTACATCAATTCCTGTGGAAAGCAAATCCACCGTTACAGCAATGGTGGGATAATGCTCATTCTTAAACCGCTTAATGGCATCTTGAACACGGGATCTGTCACCAATTTTATAGGTAATTTTTTCGATTGCACCAGAGGGCACCTCTTGTGCTTTATAAATGTCACGTAATTTGTCTACAATTTCATCAGCATGATGATCGTTCACTGCAAAGATAATAGTTTTTTCTTCACTTTCTGGGTCAATGTATCGAGATAACTCAGTCAGTACAACTTCATTAAAAGAGGGAGTTAGAACCTTCTTGTTGAATTCTTCTACTTCAAAATCGATTTCATCTTCCAGCTCCTCTCCGTTCACCAATTCCTTTGTAATGGGATTATATTTAGGAAGAATCTCCCCCTTGATATGATGAATTCCCTTTTGATTCAATTCAGTTTTGATAATGTGAGGTGCATCATAATCCACCAGATATCCATCAATCACTGCTTCTCTGTAGGAATAGGTGTACACCGCATCACCAAAAATCTGTCTCGTATGCAATGCTGGTGTTGCAGTCAAACCAATCCGTACTGCATCAAAATATTCAATGACCTTCTTGTACTTGCTGATAAAATCATTTTGATTGCGATACAAAAGTTCTACTTCGCCAAGCTCTTTATCCAGGGTGTATCCACGGTGAGCTCCGACGAAAATGATGCAGTCGAAGTCTCCAGAAGAAGGAATGCGACTTTTATCGTCACTTAAGATTCGGGCAACCATTCCCTGTACCGTAGCCACTTGAATCCTGGTCTCATTTGCCACATCAATATCTTCAAGGCTATTGATGTTATAGATTTTATTCAATGGCTGTAAATCTTCTAGCTTAACATCCTTAAACACATCGAGAGCCTGTTCTCCCAATGCTGTTCTGTCCACAAGAAAAAGGATTCTTCTGAAGCGATTTGTTTTTAGAAATCGATAAATCATTCCCAAGATTGTCCGTGTTTTACCGGTGCCTGTTGCCATTGCAAGGAGGATTCTATTTTGTCCATTAATTACAGCATTCTCTACAGCCTCAACAGCAGACAACTGATAATGTCTGAAATTTAATCCATCAGGGTCACGTAAAAAATCATAGGGAAGATTGGAAAGCTTGCAGTCGGCTTCGTTGGTATCCTGCTTAAATTTTGCAAGCAAATTTTCTGGGCTGTACCATCCATGCAGGGCAACAGGAGTATTTGATTCCTTTCGTAAATCCTGAAACCAAATACCCGATTCTGTCTCGATTTGCTTCAAATAAGGACGGCCATTGGTAGCAAAAATGAAAGGAACCTTATACTCTCTCCATTTGCCCATGCAATAAGGTTCATCGCTTTCCTTTATATTTCTTGCATATTCTTTACACTGGTTATCAATAATTCCATAGACACTTTTTTCAAAGGCTTTTGCCTCAATTATTCCAATAAACTGCTTATCTATGAATAAGGCATAGTCTGCCCATTTGTCATTACCTTCAGCAGATTTCACCGGCCATTCTGCAATGGCAATTTTTTTTCCTTTTGCTGGTCTTGTTCCCTTTGAATATCGTAACGTTGCAGTATCAACTTCCCAGCCCACTTTTCTAAGCTGTTCATCAATGAGCTTTCGGGTTTCCGCTTCCGTCAATTTAACATTAGAAATGGCTGCTGCAGAAGTATTGAGACGATCCTGCTTTGAACGGTTGGCCTGTGGTGTAGTGATTCTATTGGCCTCCCGTTCCTTTGTTAGTTGTTCTATTTGGGCTTTTTGTTCGGCGAGTAATTTTTCTCTTTCTTCCAGCAACGCATTTTGTTCTGCAATTTTTTTCTCTTGATTTAAGACGAGTCGAGTATAATCGGGAACCACTTTTGGTCGTTCAGGAATCATAAAAGAATCTGATGAAAAAGAACTATCACCGTAAACCCGCATAAACCAGACTGCAATGCGATGAGCAAATCTTAAAACCATGAGAGCATCTTGTTCATCTGCCAGATTTTCGTGTGCTGAGTCATTTCGTTTTTTCCGCACCTGATTAATCCATTGATTCACATCGTAAGGTAAAAATCCTTCATTATTTAATAAACGGGTACGAGTATAATGGGTATTATCAGTTTGAGGCTCGGCAATGTTTTCGATTCTAAGAATTTCGCGTACCATTAACTCTACAAATAGCCCTGACTTGTTTTTACTGGATGCAGGATCTGTATAGACATAGTTCTCTGCATAATCCATTGTCTTAGCAAAATCTGGCCAATAAGATTGTAAAAACGCAAAATTCCCCATAATCAAAAACTTCCAATAAAACAAAACTATAAGAACATTATATTATTG
>JAZQSR010000197.1:0-1188 GCA_045630225.1 Treponema sp.
GGTACTGTTATAGCTGCATCTTGTTGAAAGGTTGTGGTTGTATGGCTAATAAATTAAAGAGAACTGTGCTGTCTAAATATCTGCACAATTTGGGGTTTGTATCAATACCACCGCATGAGTTCTACAGAGCTATGTTCCCCTCTGGAGAACTCATCGAGTGGTGTCCTAATCCTAAATACCAGGATGAAACCGAATGGAAGTATAATGCTGTACTCCTTCAGTTTACAGACAAGACCAGAACTGTTCCCAAAAGGGATAGGCTTACTGGTAATACTATCTATGTTGAAAAGCCTATTGTTAAACGGCATATGGTATTTGATGATTTACTTGCCATAGATAGAGTATTAGAGCAAGCTAATAAAACTGGTAACTTCTGTTGTATGGCTCCAATCTCATATTGTGGAAGAAATCGTTCTGCTAAGAATGAACGATTCCTTTATGTCCTCACGATTGAGATTGACCACCTCATTACAGAAAAGGTACCAGGTAAAAGAGATAAGTTCCAAAAGGGTATGCGTAATCTGTTGCACCAATGGGGTTATAACAATACTCCCAGATGGACTAAGGGTCTTTATCAGCCACCAACAGCAGTTACTTGCTCTGGCAGCGGTGTCCATTTGCATTGGTTTCTAAAAGAACCATACCCGTTGTTCGGCAAAACAAGCTGCCTAGGTGAATCGGACTATGCTTTTCAATGGGATGAATTTAGACGCAAGTTCACCAAGTACATATGGAATGATGCAATTTCTGATGGTTCTGTAGAACAAGAATCCCATAGCCAAGCTTTTCGCCTGGTTGGTTCTACATCCAAACAAGGCCACTTGGTAGAAGCCTTTTGGATTACGGGCAAGCGGTATTCTATTGAAGAACTGTTTGACCAAAAAGGTTTTGCTATTGGTGATTATCCAGAGCCAGCCCCCAGGGAAGGATGGTATATCACCACCAAAAAGGATTTTGACCTCACCAAGAAGAAAGAGAAAATCGAAACACCAGAAATGCTTGCTGCCAAAGCTTTGTATCCAGAATGGTACCAGCGCAGAGTGGTTGAAAAAAAGCCCCCTCTGGCCCGTGGCCGCTGGGAAGCTTCCGTAAATGTGTACAACTGGTATAAAGACCTTATCAAGCATAACCCAACTGTTGGTTGCCGATACTGGCGGCTTTACACCCTGGCCCAGTACGGGGCCAAGT
>JAZQSR010000198.1:0-2840 GCA_045630225.1 Treponema sp.
ATACAAACTGTTTATTCCCCAGACAAGTCATACTATTGTGATGTTTATTTTACACCAACTGGAGCTTATGCATCTGGAAGCGGAAACCTATTCATTTATTGTGTAAATACAAATTTCCCTCTTGTCAGAAAACACATATATACAGAGGCTCCTTCTTATTTTCCTATAGGCGACGTGAGCATTCCATACGAGTTCATGCAATGGAAAAATGATAGAGTCATCAGTATAGGGCCTCAGCTTGAGATTGATGTTTCAAAAACAAAAGTATACATATGTTATTTTATAAAAAATTCATCACCATAGCATCACAGAACAAATCACCATCAATCTTTCAGGAAACAGGAATATGGAGATGCAATTAATTTTTCAGGCACCCAAGCAGGAGGAACTATGATGCGGAATCATCCAATAATTTTTGGAAAAAAAAGCAGTGAATATATGCATAATGCAAGAGGGGGCTTTTCCCCGATTTGGAATGCACTTCGGCTCTCGTAATAGGCAGGAATAATAAAGTGCGTTTACTAAATGAAATAAATCGCTACTCTTTCAATCAATTTGAATTAAATGTGAACAATAAGTTAGCGTGTGTTGATGGGTGGTATGACCGTGAAGGAATCCGACACAATGTATTTGATACTCATAAATCCAGAAACAGCATACTACGAAACAGAGAGAGGAGATGTAGTATTGGCTGACGCTGGAATGGTGTTCATTCATGAGTTGTCAGGGCATTGCCTCCCGATGATTAGGAATGTTCAGGCAAATGCTGTGGAAATAGAAAACGTCATCCGAAGTGAAATCAAATTCGGGGTGCCTTTAAGGAAGGGGAATCCTCATGATAGCTCAATATAAGAAAAGAGTGACCATAAAGGAATTGTGTCTAGTGCTATTTGTGCTGGCGGGCACTTCCTGCTCCCATACACAAGACGTGGAAGCCATAGCAATGAATGTTCAGGAGGAGAATTCAAATATACACATAGAGCTTCTGGTTCAGAACAGAAGAGACGGTGACATCTCCATTCCCGGCAGAAATTACCAACGACACACCCAATGTGGAAACAAATTGGTTGTCCAAACTTTTACCAGTTACCAACGGGAACACTTTTTTTCCACCAGCCACGATTTCGAATATATGAGCTCAATGCCGGCTGCAACAGAGCTTGAAAGGCAGGCATTAGAATCTAGTTTGAAATATCAGTACTGTTCCATTGTTCCGCCTGGTGGATATCTTGTAATGTTTTTTACTGTAGGAAAAGAGCAGGCGTCCTCTCATCCTCCTCTAAAGACGCTAGAAATTCACCATCTGTATAGATTCGATGATGAGATAAGGGTAGCCAAGCATATCTGGCCTTTGCATGATGAGGTGGCCCTGCCTTCCTTTTACCCGCCCGATTACAGGGACTATTATGAGGATGGATGGCTATATCTTGATTCAGACGCGGCAGAGGCAGTCTCTCCCATGTGGGATGACTCCATCTGGAAATAGTGATAGTGTATGAATATAAAACCAAGTACTGGAGTTGACAATCCAAGCGTTCCGAAATATCAACAAGTGGAACCACCGCCATCAAACAAGAAATAAACGAGAGGAGGAAAAAGATGAAAGACAAAAGATTTTTGCTCTGCTTCAGTGCATTGACTGTTCTTATGTCTGGCATGGTGAGTGCCAGAGGATACCGGGACATGACCTTGGAATACGAGCATTCCATGAGGTTGGAAAACAAGGTGATAGTCATATCATTGGAAGAGATTGCTCCAAGATTGTCGGAAAATGAAGAGTTGACGGCGAAGGGAATTGTCTGGATTGACGGAGTTGAGCGGCCTGAATATGCCAGGGTGCTGGAAGCCCAGGAGTTTGACCAATTGTTCTCAAAGTTCCTGGACTTGGACATAAAGGATATGGTGAATTATGGAGCAGGAGTTCCTGGGGATGGCTTTAATGTTACCATAACCATCAAGAGCCAGCCAATCTCAGTCTCAATTAAAACATGGACTCCTGATTACAATCCAGAAAGACGCAAGCTGGAGGAATTCTATGCAATCACCATGGATATCTTCAAGCTGTTCGGCTTGGAAGAGTTGTATTAGTGCCGGGGATGAAATCTACCTTTGTGCCGACATCACAGACATTGCCGATGGAGCTACCGCCACTATCAAGATTATAGAAAAAGACGCTGACGGCAAGGACGACCCGGTAACCACCCTGTCCGCCGTTGTGAGTGGTGACAGAATCAAGTGCCAGTGGCAGGTGACCTACACTGCAGACGAGGACGATGCGGACAGCCAAAAAGAGTTTGAAGAAAAAGGCTACACCCTGCCGGAGTACGCCTTTGTGGTGGAGTGCGGCGGTGCCACCAGTGTGGAAAGTGGAGTGTTGGAAGTGAGGGGATGGATAAAGACTCAATTTAAGGACGAGAAAACAGGAAAGCCAATTTCAAATCATAAATATACGATTTATCTATCAGATGGTTCAACAAAAACAGGTACTACAAGTTCAGATGGGTTTGTTGATGAAAAATATTTGAAACATGGTGAATATTTCATAGATTTTGGGGAATAGGTTATGAGTGATATAAAAGTAAAAGAAGAAAAAATTAAAGATAAAACTGGAGTTTGGTATTTAGCAGTGGATTTATTACAAAAAAATGGAATAAAAAATACCGGAGGAAATCAATATACCTTGATGTGTTGGTTAAAGGATAATCATAAATCAGTTATAAAAAATGATTTCATTCAAAGTAATTCCATTGTAAAGGTTCCTGCTTCAAAAATTGATGTTCTTAAAATATTTTGTAAAAAATTGAAATTAAACCAAAGTCGGAGGCCAAGCGGTCTTAGGA
>JAZQSR010000199.1:0-7059 GCA_045630225.1 Treponema sp.
AGAAAAAAATGAAATATCAATATAAAATTTTAGAAACTTTTAAGACTATGGCCAAGATAAAACGCCCTTATTAAGCGAAATTTAAAGGGGTACATTGCATTTATTTTGTAATTCCATAGTTATTATCATACTTACAAAAAAAGCCCTTATTTTAACCCCATAGGAAAAAAGACTGTCCGCTCATTACACGAGAAAACACGAAAAAACAATACAATGAAAAAGGTTTGTATTGATACGAACAAGAACAAAGTAAAGGGGGATTATGCGAGAATTTCAATGTTTACCTGCCATACTAACTATGGAGGAGGTTAGAGATATATTAAGGCTGTCAAGATCATCTGCATACAAACTTTTTAACTGTGTAGGCTCATGGAAAGATGAAGACTATGGCAAAGTAATATTAAAAAGTGATCTTGTGGCATGGATAAAAGCCAATACTTTCAAAGGGTATTAAAGATAGGAGCAATACATGAAAAGAGAAAACACTAAAGAAATTATACTTGCTAGGCCAGGAACATACGGCGGGCGGGATAACCCCAAAAACATAACAAGCCAAGATTTAAAGGAGATTGCAGAATCTTTCAAAAGTGGCGACATCATCCCCATTACAGTAACTCAGGAAGCTCATCCAGAGAGTGGGAACTTTCCAAAATTCGGTGAAGTGGTGAGTATAAGGTGGGAAGAAAGCACGCAAGAACTCTATGGAACTATCCAACTAAGCCCCGAACTGGAGAAAGCAATGAATGAGGGGTATTATGATAACTGGAGTATTGGAGCAAAGATCGGAGTTGATGGCAAGATGTATCTACACCATCTAGCTTTTTTAGGAGAGACACCCCCTGCAATAAAAAATCTAAGAAAGGAAATCATGCAAAGCTTAAACATGGCAGATGATATTATTACTCCTTGTTTTTCACGGATGGAAAAAATTCAAGCCAATAAAATAAAGGAATGGGAAAGAAATCATCTAAAGGAATCAATGGAAGGCAAATTTCCATATGCAAGACAAGACATGGTTTTAGAGCTTGCGGATCAGCTGGCGGGGCATACATTAAATCTTTCCGATGAAGAGGGGAAGCCATCTTTAGGCAGTGTTTATACTGCATTGTCGGCAATATTTAACATAATCCCATACCCAGTAAAAGAAGGGATTTATTTAAAAGATGAAAATGATGACTTTGACAGACCTATTAAGAAAATCTTAAACAAAGCATAATGAGGAGAAAAAACAATGACAGGAAATCTCGGAAAAATTGGAATTTCTGTAGGAGAAATTCAAACGGCAGAAACCAAAGGCGTTACCCGGCCTTTAAAGGTTGATCAAGAGGTAAACTACCCTTGTGGGGCTATTGTTACTTTCGACAACGCAAGGCAACTTTACAAACCGTCAGCAATGCAGGCGGGGAAATGTTTTGTAGTAATCAAGGAAAAGAAAGCCGGAGAAGGTGATACTGCCTTGTGTATGGTTATGGGAACCGTACAAAAAGCAAAACTCTTGAAGGCAGACGATGAAACAATGTTTACAAAGTGGCAGGAAATCACAGATAGTGATTATAATTTTCTTTTGAATAACTCTAATATAATGTAGGAAGGTTATCATGATTGACACAAGCAAAATAAGCAAATATTTTACACTTGACGCAAATTTGAAACGGCTGGAAGAGGCTACAGTATTAAAAAGCCCCATCATGGATACAGTATACCCAGAAGAAAAGCGGGAGCAGTACCAATCCTCTATTGTAAAGCGGGCAGATCTTCCATCTGCTATTAAAAATGCCCCCTTGGTAATCCGGGGGGATTCAGCCTTTGAAATGCCTGGCAAGCTTACCACCATTGACGGTTATGAGCCATACGCTATAGAGCTTTCAAAGAGAATCCCAGGAGCAGAGTTAAATGATATTATATCTTCATTAAATAACTCATCCCCCGGAACTGCAAAAATTCTAGATATTATTGTCGAAAGAATGAGAAAAACGGTGAGAGCAACAACAGAAGCCCTTGCGGGGCAGTCGCTACACGGATCTATATCTTATCCATTAAAGGGATCAGAGACACCCTATACGGTATCTTTTGGAGAAACCAAAAAAGCTCAAGTAAAAACAAAATTATCGGATGGATCAGCAACGATTGAAACGGTATTGAATCTCATCTACGAAATGGCCGACCAAGTATCTAGCGGAGGGTTTGGCCAAGAAATTGTAGTATTTGCGGGAAGGGAAGCCTTTGCAGGAATCATCAAAATGATTGCCAAGGGATCAAATTCATCTTTAGGGGTACAAGTCACACAAGATGGTATTATTATGCCCGGTGTAGCAATCAAAAGAAATGCTACTTCATATTTTGACTATGCAAGTAAAAAAGAAGTGCAAGTTATTGATGATAAAAAACTATGTGCAGTGGCAATAGATGCCCCCCACTGGCTCCCATACTGTGCACTTGACGACATCGGGGCAAATATGGCCGCATTGCCATTTTTCACTAGTTACGAAATCCAAAACAATCCTTCTGCCTTAGATATTTACGGAAAATCTAAGCCTTTCCCCGTTCCGGTAGTAGACAATATCTGTTGGAGTGATGATATTATTTAAAATAGACAAAACAGGCGGAAAAATAATTTCCGCCTGCAATACAAATATAGAGGGGGGATAGATTGAGACATTTGACCAAGATTGAAAAATTAAAACTTGAAGAATATGTTATCGAATTAAGGATAAAAGAAAATTTAACACTTATAGAAATAGAAAAGGCTATTAAACAAAATAAGGGGCTAATTGTGAGCCGGGAAGCTGTTAGAAAGTTTTTATCTCGGAAAAATATAGAATAATACCCGATATTACACGATATTACACGATATTTTTAAAACATATAAACAGCAAAAAATACACCCAAAAAGAGAAAAAATATATAATTTTATCAAATTAAATGATTGTTTTTATCATTTTTTGTGTTTTGTTACAGAAAGGCAGCAAGATTTTCTTCCAAGTATTCATCCCGCTCATCCTCTTTTTGATCCAGAACCTGAAACAAATCCAGCAAGGCTCTCCGTAGGTTTTTTGCCTCCTGCTGTTTCAGATAGTCGCCAAACATGGATTTATGTCCAAATATTTCTGCATCTTCTGCATAGAGGCAGAACACAATACGAACACAGAGCATATTCAGGCTTTTAAGGGTAGCAGGACTTGGATTGTCTGCATCCTTGTATTGCTTCAAGATTGCATCATAGATTTCTCCAATAATGTCTCCTGCTTTTTTAGAGATTTCAAGCTCTTTTTTAAGGTGAATATTACCCGCATCAGTTAAAAATGAAAGCCGATAGTATTCCTTTTCAAGATTTTCCAAGAGGATTTCTTCTGGCTCCCCATTGGGATTTTCCATGTCATACACTAAAAAGGATTTGAAGTTGCAAGTAACTACCCAGCGAGGATGCTGGGACAGAGGCAGCCAAAACTTTTGACTCTCTCCCTTTTCGTATCCTTTACCCTGCCAATCTTGGCTAAATTTCCTTGCTGACCGCTGCTGCTCTGTCTGTGTCATGGGTACAGTATAGCATGGGTGTAACTGAAGGTAAAAGTGCTGAATGTGTCAGTAGACCCTGCTGGAATCCTCTACAAAACTGTTAAGTCTAGTCTTCATAAAAAAAAGGAGAAGCCCTTGCTTCTCCTTTTCATATTCTAGCTTAACAACATTCTGTCGTTGGCTAAATCATCACCGCTTACGGTGTGGAATTTTTCTAGCAGGTCAGAAACCTGAAGATTTTTCTTTTCCTCTCCAGATACGTCGTATACAATGTTTCCTTCCAGCATCATGATCAATCGATTTCCGTAGTGGATAGCGTTACGCATGTTGTGGGTTACCATAAATGCAGTCAACTTGTCCCGACCGATAATCTCATCGGTAAGCTCCAATACCTTGGCGGCTGTCTTGGGGTCTAGGGCTGCGGTATGTTCATCTAGTAGCAGGAGCCGTGGCTTTTGCAAGGTAGCCATCAGCAAGGTCAAAGCCTGTCGCTGGCCTCCAGAAAGAAGCCCAACCTTGGAATCCATTCTATTTTCCAGTCCCAAGCCCAGATGTGCCAGTAAATCCTTGTAGATTTTTGTCTCAGCAGTGGTAACTCCCCATTTTAAGCCTCGTTTTTTACCACGACGATATGCCAGAGCAAGATTTTCTGCAATGCTCATGTTGGCGGCAGTTCCCATCATGGGATCCTGGAACACACGACCAAGAAATTTTGCTCTGCTATATTCCTTCCAACTAGTAATATCGATGTTGTCCAGCAAAATGGATCCACTGTCAGCCTGATGAACTCCAGCAATCAAATTCAACAAGGTGGATTTTCCTGCACCGTTTCCACCAATAACAGAAACAAAGTCTCCTTCCTTTAGCTCAAGGCTAATGTCTTTTAGAGCCTTTTTTTCGGTAATGGTTCCTGGATTAAATGTTTTAGAAATATGGGTAAGGGTCAGCATTAGTTTCCTCCCTGGTTCTGGGCTACAGCCTTTGTTTTCATAAATTTTTTCTTTACCACTGGTAGAGCAAGGGCAAGAGCAACAATAATTGCAGTCAAAAGCTTTAAGTCTGTGGATTTTAATCCTAGCTGCAATACAACAGCAATGATAATGCGGTAAATGATGGATCCAAATACAACAGACATTAAGCGATACCAGAAGGAGAATCGCTTTCCAAAAATTACTTCACCAATAATGATAGAAGCAAGACCGATAACGATGGTTCCTGTTCCCATGCCCACGTCGCCGTAGCCTTGGCTCTGGGCTACCATGGCACCAGAGAGGGCTACCAATGCATTGGAAAGCATCAAGCCGATAATTTTCATGTTGTCGGTGTTTACACCCTGAGCCCGAACCATTCGCTCGTTGTTTCCAGTGGCACGGATAACGCTTCCCAATTCTGTTCCAAAGAACCAGTACAAGATCATGATGATAACTACGGAGAAAACCACACCAGCAATCAAGGAACTCATGGTTCTATCAATGCCCAAAAGAATCTCCAGCTTTACCATAATGGTGTCTACACCCAGCAAAGGAGTGTTTGCCTGTCCCATAATGCGGATGTTGATGGAGTACAGGGCAATCATAGTCAGGATACCAGCCAAAATACCAGGAATCTCTAGCTTTGTGTGAAGGAGTCCTGTGACTACACCAGAAATTCCACCTGCCAAAAAAGCAATTAAAAGTGACAGGAAGGGATTCCATCCATTTACCAGAAGCACTGCAGATACAGCTCCACCTAGAGCAAAACTTCCGTCAACAGTTAAGTCTGCAAAGTCTAGAACCTTAAAGGTGATGTACAATCCCAAAGCCATAATTCCCCACAGGACACCTTGGGATGCGGCCCCCTGTATAGCAAGTAGAATACCCATGCTTTATTCCTTGTTGATGTATAGGATTTTCCGCTTATTCAAAGCAGAAATCGACACCCATTCTAACAAATTTTAGTGATAATGTCATCGGTTGATTCTGACTAAAGTACCATTACCAAGGTACCAGCTCCAATCAAGATACAGCCGATGACGGACTTGATGGTAAAGGCTTCGTGCAAAAAAACAAAGGCCATCACCATGGTGAGTACCACGCTGAATTTATCCACTGCAACTACCTTTGTGGCCATGCCGATTTGTAGTGCCTTGTAATAGCACAACCAAGAGGCTCCTGTGGCCAAGCCTGATAAAACTAAAAATAGCCAGCTTTTTCTGCTAATGTCGTGAATCCCCCCCTGAGTTTGGGTTACTAAAACCATTACCCAAGCCATAGCCACTACCACGAGAGTGCGAATAGCTGTTGCTAAGGTGGAGTTCACTCCTTCAATGCCGATTTTTGCAAGAATTGAAGTAAGGGCGGCAAAAATTGCAGATGCCAAGGCAAAAATAAACCACATAAAGTCTCCTCAAAAAATAAAAAAAAGCCCAAGTCCTAAAACTTGGGCTTACTGTATCCTATGGATCAGTTTATTTCAACTGAGCAGCAATTTCTTCAGGAATAGTAATTCCAATTGCCTGTGCATTTTCCATGTTTACGTACAAGTCACCGTTTGAAAGGTACTCAATAGGCATATCGGCAGGATTCTTTCCTTCCTTCAAGATAGCTACAGCCTGCTTTGCTGTCTGCTTACCCAACTCATAGTAGTTGATTCCGTAGGTAGCAAGTCCACCCTGATTAACCATGCCCTGTTCACCGCAGAATACAGGAATCTTTGCAGGAATTGCAACCAAGGCAACAGTAGCCATACCAGCTGCAATCATGTTGTCGGTGGGAGAGTAGATAGCGTCTACCTTGCCAACCAAGCTCTGGGTTACCTGCTGAATCTCGTTGGAGTTAGAAACAGTAGCTTCTACGTAGTTGATTCCCAGTTCATCACAGATCTTCTTTGCAATATCAATCTGGAACTTAGAGTTCTGCTCACTGGAGCAATACAGGAAACCAATGGTCTGCAAGTCGGGAACCAGCTGCTGTGCCAACTTAATCTGTGCCTCAACAGGAGTCAGGTCGGAAGTTCCAGAAACGTTGGTACCGGGCAACTCGTTGGACTTTACCAACTGAGCGGAAGCAGGGTCTGTAACAGCAGTAACAAGGATAGGAATGTTGCGAGTCAAGTTAGCAACAGCCTGAGCTGCGGGAGTAGCAATAGCCAAAATCAAGTCAGAGCGGTCGTTTACCAACTTCTGAGCGATGGTAACACAGTTTGCCTGCTCACCCTGAGCATTCTGGTAGTCAATCTTGATGTTCTGGCCATCTACCAAACCCGCTTCTGCCAATCCATCAACAAATCCCTGATAAGATGCATCCAAAGCGGAATGCTCTACCAACTGTACTACACCAATCTTGTAAACCTTTTCACCAGAAGCGGATTCTTTAGCTCCACCTGCAAAAACCATAGCTGTGCTCATGAGCACTGCTGCACCAATCAGTGCCAATTTTTTCAATTTCATTGCAATCTCCTTTATTACACCCCATATTCTGGGTACAAATGAAACTAGACTTAATTTTCTTTACTATAATAAAAGTTTTACCCATAAGTCAAGTAAAAAATAAATTTTTGTTTTCA
>JAZQSR010000200.1:0-42225 GCA_045630225.1 Treponema sp.
TTTTGCTCAAACTGCCCAAAATGAAAATGATTTTGATGAAGTAAAAATAAAAAAATTATATCGGTTGCCAGATAATCTGCCAAAACCAGATGAAGCTCATATCTTGCAAAATATTCTAGCTGGAACTGAAAGTGGATTGTACAAGATTATTGGGAATGATACACCAGAACCTCTGTGGACTGAAGCGAGAGTAACTCAAATTGTAGAAACTGTTGTAAATGGGCAACAGGTTTGGTTTTTTGTTACTGGAAAAGGGCTTTTACGCAGTGATGATTTGCAGTCATTTTCTTTGATTGGTTCCATGTCTGGATTGCCCATGTTGACGGTAAAAGAATACGTTAATGGTGAAGTTCGACTTGTTCAAAAAGCAAAAGAAATAAAGGATTTAGCTGTTCATCCGCAAAATCACGATATTTTAGTGGCAACTACTGATAATGCTGTGTATTTAAGTAAGGATCACGGAAATACATGGAAGAATCTTGGTTTTAGTGCTAAAACTGCTGGGGCAAAGGCTGTTGCTGTGGCTGATATGAGAATTGCAGGAAAAAAGAATAGTGATGGTAGTCCTGCTGAAGAGTTGACAGTATTTTTGTCTCATCCTATTTATGGTTTGTCTTATATTCATCCCGATAGAGCAAATCGAAAGTGGACCGATATTACAAAAGGTTTTTCAGCCATGCCTACTCAAGGTCAACCTGATGAATTGGCTGATATTTTACCTGTAGTAAAGTTGGACGAAGAAGGATATGCCGTAACAGAAATATATATTTCTCAAACATTTATGCCAAATATCTTCCAATTAAATTGGGAGAAAAA
Organism: Treponema sp.; assembly: GCA_045630225.1. Taxonomy (GTDB): domain Bacteria; phylum Spirochaetota; class Spirochaetia; order Treponematales; family Treponemataceae; genus Treponema_F. The sequence continues at coordinate 817 of JAZQSR010000200.1, forward strand.
GCAGGCAATTAAAATTTACGCTGGAACTGAGCCTGCAGATACCATTGATGGTCTTGGTTGGACAGGTTCCAACTTGATTTATACCAGTCCTGGAAAGATTTCTCTATTTAATGTAGCTGCAGGTAAAAATGTTGGCATTCCTTCAGATTATTCATCTTGGAAGGCATCTTTGGTAAAGGTTCCAGAACCTGTGTACACGGCCTATATCCCCAAAAATCGTACAGGCTTTAGTACTAGCCTTGTGTTGAATGAATTGTGGCTTTTGAAACCAGAAAAGGTGTATGCTCCGTATACTTCTGAAAAATTGACTCAAATTAAATCCTTGTATCTGCCTGCAAACCAAGGCCGAACAAAGTCTGGACAGGATGAAATTATTAAAACGCTAAAAGACAATAAGCTGAATAGTATTGTAATCGATATGAAAGATGATTACGGTTTATTGCGATACGATACACAAGATCCATTGGTTAAAGAAAAGGGCTATGTGAGCCAATATGCGGTGGACTTGAATCAGTTTGTGGAGCGGTTTAAAAGTGAAGGTATTTATCTAATTGCTCGAATCGTAGTGTTTAAGGATAAGCATCTTTCTCAATATGATGGAGGAAAGTATGCTGTGTGGAATAAATCTTCTCAAAGTCGCTGGGTGGGTACTAAAGGTGAAAAGGAGATTACTGACGAAGAAGGTAATGTAACTGGTACTGAAACCCTCTATTACGATGAGCATTGGGTTGACCCTTATTGTCATGAGGTGTGGGAATACAATGTGGCAGTAGCCAAGGAGTTGATTCGTCGTGGTTTTGATGAGGTGCAGTTTGACTATATCCGTTTCCCCACTGATGGAACCAATTTGTGGCAGGCATCGTACCGCTGGCAGGATAAAGGCATGGATAAGGAAAGTGCCTTGATTTCCTTCTTGTCTTATGCACGAGAAAATATTGAAGCTCCCATCGGAATTGACATTTATGGTGCCAATGGGTGGTATCGCAGTGGAGCGCGCACTGGTCAGGATGTGGAACTCTTGTCTGAGTATGTGGATGTAATTTGTCCCATGTTCTATCCCAGCCATTTTGAGCAGCCATTTTTGGCCCATGCTCCCGCTGCAGAACGGCCTTATCGAATTTACTTTTTTGGAACGTATCGTAATTCCATTATTGCACGTAACAAAAGCGTGATTCGACCCTGGACTCAAGCTTTTTATCTTGGAGTTTCTTACGACAAGAAATATTATAATGCAGATTATGTGCAGCGTCAGATTTATGGTGTGCGAGATGCAGCAAACCATGGGTACATGTACTGGAATAATATTGGGCGTTATGATGATATTCGCCCAGACGTAACGGATACAGAGCCGTATCCTTGGGAACTAAACGAAGCTAATGCAAAGTTTAGGAAACCAGCACTTTCTGGAACAATGGAATAGTGATGAATATAGAAGTTCTGTATGATTGGGGACTGGAGGTAATTCGCTGGGTACAGCAATTTCAGTCTCCCTTTCTCACCCTGATAATGCAGGTGATTTCTTTTTTTAGTACTCCAGCCTTTTATTTTGGTGTAATTCTCCTATTATATTGGTGCCTTGATAGCCGTGCTGGATTTAAGCTGGGAGTGGCCATTATTTTTTCTGGAGCCTTGAATACTGCTATTAAAGAAGTATTGCAGGTGCCTCGTCCATTTATTCGTGACAGCTCAGTTTTTGTAGTGGAAGAATCTGGTTTTTCCACTCCCTCTGGTCACTCCCAAGGTTCTGCTACCTTTTATCCCTTGTTTGCCCGATTTGTCATGGCTTCAAGGAAATGTAGACATTGTAAGTTGGGAAAAAAATGCGGTGGAGGCCGAAAGATTCCGCTGTGCGTGCTGGTACGTCTCTGTATTGCAGCAGGATTTCCATTGCTAATTGGATTAAGTCGTATCTATCTTGGAGTGCACTATCCCAGTGATGTGCTTTTGGGCCTTTCCTTGGGATTTTTAACCTCAGTGGGAATGATCTTGTTCTGGAAGCCTGTGGCCACAATTGTTTCAAGCTGGCGGGTAAGCCTACAGGTGCTTTTGGTAGCCGCTGTGGTTTTCCTCTTGAATCATTTTTCTGGCAGTCACACCTCCTTGAACGGAGCCTTGTTGGGTTTCCTTGTGGGAAGAATCTTTTGGAATAAAAAAGCCCTGTTTTGGGATGCTGCAGGAACTCCTTTTCAGCGTCTGATTCGACTCCCCGTGGGATTGGTTGTAATAGGCGTTGTCTTTGGTATCATGGAGCTGGCAAAAAATCTTTTTGGACAGCTAGCTGCAAGTCTGGAATTAAACCTTCTTTTGAAATTTTTGCAATTTGCTAGTATTGGTTTTGTAGTGGTGTATCTTTGTCCTTTGCTTTTTATTCGACTAGGAATTGCTCTACCAAAATCTGGTGAGGAAAAGAAAAACGACTCTGAAGCTTGTTCTACAGGAGGCTGTAAATGAACACTGCTGGCTACACTCCAGAAGAACCCATTGCAGCCATTGCTACGGCTTTGGCTCCTGCCGCCTTGGGAATTGTTCGCTGTACCGGAACTGGTGTTATAGAGCTTTTAGCTAAGGTGTTTTCTCGGCCTAAGGCCTTGTTGTCGGCTGAAGGAAATACCATTGTGTATGGCTGGATAGTGGAGCCAGGGGATGAAGCTGGCGAAAAAGATTATCAGCCTATTGATCAGGTGCTGGTGTCTGTGTTCCGAGGTCCCCGTAGCTTTACTGGGGAAGACATGGTAGAAATCAGCTGTCATGGTGGCCCTGGCATGGTAACAGAAATTTTTCACCTTTTGACAAGACATGGATTTCGGGCAGCTCTGCCGGGAGAATTTACCTTTCGTTCATTTATTAATGGTAAGGCCGATTTAACTCGATCCGAGGCAGTTCACGAAATTATCACCGCCAAAACCGATACCAGCCGCAGTCGTGCAGCAGGACGGCTAGCAGGTGGCCTCTTTCAAGAGTTGGATGCCATCAAGCAATTGCTTCGTGAAACCTTAGCAGGCCTTGAAGCTGAAATCGAATATCCAGAGGATGAGGAAGCCATTGCCGACGCCTTTGATAGCCGTCAGTTGGAGGAGGCCCGCAGTCGCTTGGAGTCCCTGTGTAATTCTTGGGCCAGCGAAAAGCTCTATCAAGATGGGGTGCGGGTGGTGCTGTGTGGTAGAACAAATGCGGGAAAATCAAGCTTGTTCAATACGCTACTGAAGGAGGACCGCTCCATTGTTTCCGACATTCACGGTACAACTCGTGACTGGATTGAAAGCTGGGTTTCCTTCGCAGGTATTCCCGCTCGGCTTTTTGACACCGCTGGTTTACGGGAAAGCGATGACGAGGTGGAGCGTCACGGAATTCAACGAACCCAGGATTTGACTGCAGAAGCCCAGCTGATTCTCTATTTGGTAGATGCTTCTGTGGGACTGGTGGAAGAAGACAAGGCTTTTTTGTCAAAGTGGAGTCAGGAGGAAAAAGCTACACGTCCTCCGCTAGTACTGGTGCTGAATAAGTGCGATAAGCTATCTGACTCAAATTCTTATGAGCCAGATTTGAATCAAATACAGGTAGATGCAATCCTTTGTCTCAGTGCAAAAACTGGTGCAGGAACAGCTCAGTTGGTGGAGACGGTAAAGGAGGTGATTTCCCGTGATTGCAGCTCCAGCGGTTCTGGTCAGGTGGGATTAGGAACAGAGCGACAAAAAATCTGTGCCCAAGAGGCTCTGGAAGCCGTTATTCACGGATTAGAAGTGGCTCATGATGGCTACACCTTGGACGCTGTGGTGCAGGATGTGGAGGAAGCCCTTGCTGCCCTTGGTGAAATTACTGGAGAAGTAACCACCGAGGACATTTTGGACACGGTGTTTAGTAAGTTTTGTCTTGGTAAGTAAATCTTGCCTTTACCAAAAAAGGAATGGCAATCAAGCCAGAAAGGAGATTTGCCAAGGGCTGGCTCAGCTCCAATCCAGTAATGCCAAAAAATCGAGGTAGAATAAAAATCAGAGGCAAAAAGAAAATTCCCTGTCTACAGCTGGAAAGAAAGATACTTTGCTTGTTTTTTCCAGTAACTTGTAGCAGCATATTTGTTACCACTGACAGCGGTAGAAAAGGCAGGGACAGGGCATAAAATCGAATGGCCCGAGTGCCCACCTGTACCACCTCCTGAGCCTTTTGAAAAAGCTGGACGGTATGGCGGGCAAAGAAAAATAGCAGTAGTGCAAACAGCAGCTGAATCAAGGTACTTACGAACAAGGTAAAATAGTAGGACTTGCGTACCCGATCAAATTGCTTAGCTCCAAAGCAAAAGCCCGCCACTGGCTGAAAGCCCTGTCCAATACCAAACATCACGGAAATAACCACTAAAAACACTCGGCTGGTAATGGAAATACCTGCCACTGCAGCATCTCCGTAGGCACTGGCGTGAATGTTCAACAACACGTTGGCCACTACCACCAGGCTTTGTCTCAACAAGGAAGCTCCCCCACTGGCACAAATCTTTGGGAAAAATCGTGGTAGGGCAGCGGGCAACAACCGAAGATTGATTCGTGCCAGCTCCTTGTGGGCAAGGTAGATGGAAAGGAGAATCACAAAACTCACTGCTTGACTGATGCAGGTTGCCACCGCAGCTCCACCAATCCCCATCTTCAGCTTAAAAATAAAAATCGGCTCTAGAATAATGTTTAGAATGCCCCCTGTGGACAAGCCTATCATGGACAGTTTTGCCTTTCCTTGGGAACGTAGGAGAATATTCAACACAAAGGAGCCACACATAACTGGTGCTGCAATCAAAATGTAGTGGGCAAATTCCTCTGCGTAGGGCAGGATAGTGGCGGTGGCTCCCAAAACCTTCATCAATTCAGTTTTTAGTTGTAGGCCTAGAGCCAAAAGAAGAAGCCCTCCTACCAGTGACGAAAAAAAGGCCACTGTAGCAAGATTTTCTGCTTCTTGCAGCTTTCCTTCTCCCAGCTTGCGGGAAATGAGACTTCCTGCACCCATTCCCAGCATAAATCCCAGAGCTTGAATGGTGGTCATGATGGAAAAGACGATTCCCACCGCTGCACTGGCACTAGTTCCCAGCTCAGACACAAAGAACATATCTGCAATGCCGTACACTGAGGTAACTAGCATGGTGATAACGGTGGGAATGGCCATTTTTGCCACAAGCCGAGGAATTGCCATTGTCAGCATGTAGGAAAGATCCTGAGATGAGGATTCTGCTTGGGAAGGGGTACTCATGCTTTAAATGTAGTGTGCTTCGTACCCTGATGCAAATGATCAGATTGAAGAGTACTGCTAGAACACCAGTAATCCCACCACAGCTCCACCACAAATCAAGATAATGGGGTGGAGCTTTGTTTTCAGTAGCAATACAAAGGACACCGTTGCAATGGCAATGCTGGGAATGCTCCGTGTCCAGTCTGTTGAAAGCATGCCATTTTTCAAAGCCATATTCAAAGCGGCGTAGAGGGTAATTCCCACCACAAAGGGCTTTAGTCCAGTCATCATACCACGGAAATACACTGAGTTTGCCACAGCCTTAAAGAAAAAGGCCACAATCAACACCAAAATCAAACTGGGGAGCATAACCCCCAGGGCGGCTGCCAGTACACCGGGGAGACCTGCTAATTCATGTCCAAAGGCTATGGCAAGGTTTATTCCCACAGGCCCTGGGGCAACTCCTGCAATGGCTGCGGTGTTAGCAATAACCTGGGGAGATAATTCAAAACCACGGGCCAAAAGTTCCTGCTCTACCAAGGGAATCATGGTGTAGCCACCACCAAAAGAAAAAAATCCCAACTTAAAGAAAATCAAGAACAAGGTTAGTGCCATCGTCGCCTCCGTGCAAAGGTAATAATCAATCCAGTTATAATTCCCAGAGCTACTACTGCTGGCAAGGGTAATGCAGGCAGAAAGAGGCAAAGGGCAAGACTTATGGCGGTAAGAATCAGATAGGGCGGTGCCACATAGGCTGTCTTTCCAATGCGGAATGAAGCGTAGGCAATGAGGGCCACCACCACAGGTCGAATGCCGTCCATGGCTTTTTGTACTGCTGGCAAATCGCTAATATTGGAAAATAAGGTCATGAGGGTAAAGATGATAATAAGGCAGGGCAGTACGCTGGCTATGGCTCCCACAAAGGCTCCCAGAATTCCCCCGCTAGTGTAGCCAATGAAAATTGCCACATTCAATCCCACAGCTCCCGGCAATCCACCAGAAATAGATACAATATCAGTAAAGGTTTGCTGATCCATCAACTGGAGTTTTCCCACAATTTCTCGTTCCACCAGTGGAATCATGGAGTAGCCTCCACCAAAGGCAATAAAACCCAACTTGAAGAAGCTCAAAAACAATTGCAATTGCACCTTCATAAAAGCCTCCCAATTAAAATCAGTATAAATTCTTTTGAATTTGAGTGCAAGATTGCCGAAAGTAAAAATTCTTTCTTGTGCTATTTCTTGATTTGTGATAGAATTATACCGTGGCAACTCTGTATATAGTGGGTACACCCATAGGAAATCTTGGTGATATTACATATCGTGCTTTAGAGACATTCAAAACTGTGGATGTTATTGCCTGTGAAGATACCCGACATACCTTGCAGTTACTGAATCATTTTGAGATTAAAAAGCCCTTAGTGTCTTGTCGAGCTCAAAATGAACAGTCTGCCGCTCAAAAAATCGTGCATTTATTGGATGAAGGACAGAATGTTGCCTACGCCAGTGATGCTGGCACCCCTGGAATTAGTGATCCTGGGGCGGTGCTGGTGGATGTGGCTCGTGGGGCAGGTCATGAGATTGTTCCGATTCCAGGTGCTTGTGCCTTTGTTTCATTGGCGAGCGTAGCTGGTTCAGGAGGGAAGACCCTTCTTTTTGAAGGCTTTTTGTCTCCAAAGCCAGGGAGAAGGCGTTCTCGTCTGCGAGAGTTGATGGTTACTGGATTTGCATTCGTTTTATACGAATCTCCCTTCAGAATTGTTAAGCTTTTAGCAGATATTGCCGATATTCAATGTGATCGTCGCATTGTAGTAGGTCGGGAACTTACAAAGTTGCACGAAGAAATAGTGGAGGGGACCGCGGCAGAAGTTCTTGAGGACTTCGCCGGACGCAGCAAAATACTGGGAGAATTTGCTGTGTTTGTTTCGGGCAGTAAAGATGCCCAATTTCTAGATGAAGATACCGAAGGAGTCGGTAGAGGCAGGTCAAAGTGATTATTGATAAGATTGGAGGAATTAATCCTCTGAGTAATGTGCAGGGGTCCCAGCGTGTCTCTGCAAGATCCTCTGTTTTCATGGGCGGAGATTCTATCTCTGTGTCTCGTGAGGCTCAGGAAATGGCTGAAGCGTACTATCTCTCTGAGATTGCAGCTGAAACGCCAGATGTTCGTGTTGATTTAGTAGAACAGATTCGGATGAAAATTCAAGATCCCTCATATTTGAGTGGTTCCGTTATTGATTCTACAGTCGATAAAATTTTAGCATCTTACCTTGGATTTTAATCTTTAGAATATAGGATCATAAAGAGGCTGTCTCGAAAGTATAAATTGCTTTCTGGGGCAGTTTTTTTTTGTTGTTTAAAAGGAGCATGTATGGCTGATTTGCAGTTTAAAATCTCACCAAATATTGTATTGGCAACGTATATTTCATCTCGTTTGGGGCTTTATGCCAAGGAGTGGGGTGACCGCTACATGGTGATTGTGGATCCTGTGTTAAAAGAAGTACGCAATATGAACACCTTGTATGAGTCCCTGGCTACACGGAATATTGATTATTTTATTTTTGATGAAATAGATTTTTCTGCTGATTCTGAAACTGTTAAACGAGCCTTATCTTTGGCACGGAATGCCTATGTCCAAGGAATTATTGCCATTGGGGGATCTTCTGTTTTTGGTATTGCTCGAACTGTTTGTGCTCTTTTTAACGAAACTCATGATATTTATGATGTTTTAGATGGTGCTTCTATCAAGGCTGATCCATTGCCCCTTATTTCTGTTCCATCCACCATTAGAAGTCCTTTTTTGTTTACGGAATTTGTACCTCTCATCGATGCACGTAGTAGGCAGATACGGATTTTGAAGGTGCATCCTTCGCTGTGTAAATTGGCACTTTTTGATCCCACTCTCCATGTTTCTCTTTCTCAAAGTCAGATGAAGGCCATTGCTTTGGAAACTTTGGGCATTGCGGTGGAGGCATATCTTTCTCAAAAGGCTAATTTCTTTTCTGATATGTTTGCAGAAAAGGCTATAGAGCTTTTGGGAAGCTATTTGAATGCATCGGAAGGTGATGTATCAGCCATTTCCCCTGAAGTTATGTTGTCTCAAGGTGGATGTATGGCGTCTTTGGCCATAACTACAAGCTCTGTGGGGCCTGCTACCTTGACAGCTTTGGCTGTTGGTGCCCGCTATAAGATTACTCATTCTCTGACAGGTTCCATCCTCTTTCCCTATATGCTGGAAGATGTGGCCCTGTTCAAGCGAGACAGGATTGTTCGTGTAGCCCAACTGTTGGGAATTGAAGAAGACTTGGTTGGGGATAAGGATAGAATTGTAGCTTTGCTGGCAGAACGTATTCGTCATTGGATTGCTTTTGCAAACTTGCCTGCTCGGCTTAAGGATTTGTCTTTGACTATGGAGCAGTTTATCATTGCTGCAGAAGACGTAAGTCAGCTAGACTTGGTTAATAGTATGCCTCGCTCCATGGGTACTGATGATTTGTTTGAGCTAATGAAGCGAGCCTTTTAATCAGTTGGTGTTATGATTGCTCCAGATAAATTAAACCACTTGAAGGGTGGTCAAAAGCGGCGAAAACTTGCCCTGTGTTTTGGTGCCTTGGAACGAGACATTGCTGGCATTGCAGAATCTGGCTGTGGTTACAGTTTTCCTTCTCTGTCTCGCAGTGAGTATGTGGCAAAGTTGGCTGCCGTTGTGCTAGAAGATCCTCAGCTTCCTGAGGCTACCGCTCTGGAATTAAAAGCTTTGTTGGCTGCTAATCCCTTGGATGAACGGCGGGTTTGCAATTGTGCCCGCAATGCCTTGCTGGCCATTATCGGAACCTTCCCTGCCGAATGGGATTTAATCATCGCTCCTCACCGCAGTGAACTCCCTGTTACTCGGGATTTTTACCCTGGCTTGTACGTGTATGCAGAAGATATTCGCTCTCCCTTCAATCTTGGTTCAATTTTTAGAACAGCAGAAGCCATGGGAGCCCAAGGCGTTTTTCTTTCTCCTGGCTGTTGCGATCCCTTGCATCCCCGTGCCATTCGCTCTGGAATGGGCTGCATAGAGGCACTCCAGTGGCAACGATTGTCCTTGAATGAATTGCCCCAAGAGCTACCAGTTTTTGTGCTGGAAACAGGGGGAACTGCTATCAACGAATTTGTTTTTCCCAAACAAGGTATTGTGATTATTGGTTCCGAGGAGTTGGGGGTCAGTCCAGAAGCTCTGGAACGGGCTACCTATGGTCGAGTGACTATTCCAATGAAAGGCATCAAGGCTTCACTGAATGTAGGTGTGGCTTTTGGCATTTTAATGCAAGCCTGGGTAGCGTCTCTGAACTAAAAGTTATTTTCTTCAAAAAATGAATTTAGATGTTATTAAGCTCTTTTATCAGTAGTTGAAATTGTTTTTCTTCAGTAATACCAAAATTGCTGAGAACTGTTGGCTCCATACATCTAAAAGTTATTCTTTGGTCTTGATAGTGGCAAATGCTATTTGCCAGATATACAATTTCCACAATTTGTCGGTGACTTTCTGGTGCGGAAGTTGGAATATGGTGGAATTCTATGGCAGCAGTAATTACTTCTGGAAAATTCCATTTTTGGGTAATGAGGGAGCCAATTTCTGCATGATTGGCACCACCAATAATTTTTTCATATACTCGTGCCGGAATATGTTTTGTGGTGCAGAAGTTCACAAGATTGTGGATTGTTTCTGGGTGGGCTGCCTCAAAGAGAATTTTCCCAATGTCGTGGAGGAGCCCACAAACATAGGCATCGGAAATAATCTTTTTGTTAGTTCCATAAAATTTATAGGCTAGAGCCAAGGCATAATTTCCCACGTCTTTGGCATGACTCCACATGATTTTTTTTGTTTTAGTGGTGGGAGTCAAGTTTTGAAAGGTTCCAATGGCGTAGATTAAGTTTCGCACTCCTCGTAATCCCACCATTTTTACGGAATCTTCTATGTTGGTGGGCGTTTTCTTCATTCGATAGGAAGCACTGTGGACTAATTTAATCAAGTCCGCAGAAAGGGTTACGTCTTGCTGAATTAAGGCGATGATTTCTCCAATTTCCGAGGTGGGATCCTCCAGCAATCTACTGATTCTACTAATATTTTCTGGAAGTTGAGGAATGTTTTGGAGGCTTTCGGCAATTTCCTTTGATATGGCAGAAATGTATTGGAATTCATCCATATTTTTCGGAAGCTTAATCCGGATGGTGGTAATGTTCTCTTGGGTAACAATCTGGATATTTTCTTCAGGAATTCCGAATTTCCGTAGCATCAGGGTGATGCTAATAAATCCCAGTCCCGCTCCTTCTTGTTCGTTGATATAGGAGAAAATCTGAGCAGGATCTTGAGATTCCAAGGCCCGCATAATCCTGTCATGAATACGCTTGTATTCAAAAACGGTGAGTTTGCTATTATTGGCCACTTCTAGGAAAAAAGACTCGTCCTTGACAAATAGTGTCATAGTCATGGTTAAGCCTTTTTCTTCTTGGCAACTTTGATAGCGCTCCTGATTTGATATAAAATCTATCTTAAATGTTTTCATACCTTGAGCATAATCCTGCTCATTAAAGATATCGAGATTTTGCTCCTGAAAATAAATTCGCTTTGCGTTCGCCTTTTGACTGTTATCTATCAATTCTGTAAGACAATAGTCAATGTACTCAATCATACTTTCTTGTTTCATTTGGTACAAAAAGGTAGAAAGAATTTTTTTTAGATAGTGCTTCATTTCTTGGGTTAGATGAGAGACCGTCACCGATATAGGAATTTCCTTTTGAATCATATTCTGTACAATCTGAGGATTTAATAATTGTAATTCTTGCTCGGTTAAGTACTGTTCCACTTGTTCTCCAATTATTTAAAAAGACTAATCGATTTTATCATTCAAGAATAACACAAAAAAAGCTATATGAAAATAAAGGTTGAGTTAGTTTTCAATTTATTTTATGATAAGTTCATGACCGATTCTGTAATAATTGACTTGTTGGTGCTAACTCTCTTGCTGGCAGTGAATTCTAGACTTTTTTTTATGACCAGAGGGCAGCAGGATGTGGCGGTGCTTCTGGCTCCTGTTGCCTTGGGGATTTGTATTGTAGGTTTATTTGCTTGGGATTTTTCTCTGCCTAAAGCAGTGATTCTTGTACTTGCCTTTGTGGTTTTTATTGAAAATGCCTATAGTTTGTGGCGATTTTGCAACAAGTTGTATGTAGACTATTTTAGTCCCCTGCTGTGGCTTGTTTCAATTGTGAATATTCTTGTAATTCTGGGAGTAGGAGCCTTGGTGGTGCTTTTGAGACCGCTTCCTGTTGCTCCAGATGTAGCGGTAAACCAGCGAAGGGTAACCTTGAGTGGTTCGGTTCGTTCTGGATTGGCTCCTCGTGAAGGCTTTTTTGATACAGCTGATGTAATGCTGGTGCAATACAAGCCTGCTTCCGATACTGCACCCTGGTCTGAACGTGGGGCTCGTATGAAAAATCCCACAGAATTTCAGGGGGCAACGCCCGTGTTACCGCTGGTTTTATGGGTTACTGATGGACGGACTTCCATTGAGCGAGAGGAACCAGTAGCTGCCACCTTGGCTTCTCTTGGCTACGAGGTGGTTGTGGCAGATTTTAACCAAAAAATGATTCCTACCTCACAAATGCGTTGGAAGGGCTTGTTTTCTCCAGAGGAGATTGCAGGTCAGGAAGCTACCTTGCAGCGGGAGTCATCTTTTCAGTATGAAGTCCTCATAGATTATTTTGGTGGAGAACGAGGATTATCTTCCAGACAGGTCTTCCTTTTGGGGGATGGATACACGGGAGAAGGTGCAAAGGCTGCTAGCTTATTGCATCCCTTTGTGGCTGGATTTTATAGTATTAATGGGGAAGATTCTCTGGGAAATCATAGTGTAATTCCAGGATGGTCGAATGGATACGGCCCCTTGGGAGAGACTGCTCCTTGGGTAAATTATTTGATAAACAAAACAACCTTGCTGGAAAGCCGAGATGAGTCTCGTTTTCATTCCATTGCGGCTGCCTACCAAACCCACAAAATCTTTTCTTCAATTTTTGCTGCCAAGGAGGATTTATAGCATGACATTACAGCAACTTGATGAATATTTTAGAAGCTTTTTGAATCTGGACCAGTACAAGGGAGATCCTTCCTTGAATGGCATCCAGGTGGAAAATCGTGATCCTGCTGGTACGGAAATCACAAAGGTGGCCTTTGCAGTGGATGCTTGCCAAGAAACAATCCAACGGGCTGCTGCTGCGGGAGCCCAAGTTTTATTTGTGCATCATGGCTTTTTCTGGGGACAGTGCCAGACCATTACAGGGGCTCATGGCAAGCGAATCAGAACCTTGTTTGATCATGATATGGCTCTCTATGCCTGTCATATTCCGCTGGATGCAAATGCTTTGGTGGGCAATAACTACGGACTGGCGCAACGGCTGGAGCTGGAGTCCTTAGTTCCCTTTGGGGATTGGCATGGTATGACTATTGGTGTGGGGGGAACCTTGCCAAAATCCTTGTCAGTAGATGGGTTGATTCAAAAATTGTTTCCTGCAGGAGAAAAGCCCCTCCATGTGCTTCCTTTTGGACCAGAAAAAATAAGCCGAATCGCTATTGTGTCTGGTGGGGCAGCCCGAGAACTGAGCCAGGCAATAGAGCAGGGCTACGATGCCTTTATTACAGGAGAAATTGGTCACGAGCAATATCATCAGGCTTTGGAAGCTGGCATTACAGTGATTGCTGGTGGCCACTATCAAACGGAAACGGTGGGTGTGTCTCTTGTGATGGAAAAGCTTGCCAAGGAGAAGGGGCTGGAAACCATCTTTATTCAAGTGCCCACAGGTTTGTAAGCTGCCGCTTTCAGAAAGCATACCTGTTTCAAGATAGTATTCTGGACAATGTTTTGACTATTCTATAATATAGGAGAACTATGAGCGAAATTGATACTTCTTCAAAAGATGCTGCATCACAGGATTCAGCAAATATTCCCTCTCAAAGCCAAAAGGCTGGTTCAAGTCACTTTGTAAAGACTAAATTATTGCCCTTGGTGCTGACAGTGTTTGTTTTTGTACTGGATCAAGGCAGCAAATTGCTAATCATTAAAACTATTCCGCCCTATACCATTGGAGCCTCTTTTTTGGGTGATTTTTTGCGGATAATCCACGTGTACAATCCTGGAATTGCTTTTAGCATGGGTAATAGCTTGCCGGACACCTTGCGGAGTTTGCTTTTTGCTATTATTCCCTTGGTGGTGCTGGTGGTGGTTTTGGGAATTTATTTTCGGAATGATGATTTTACCTGCTTCCAGCGGTGGGCCGTGGCTGGCATTATTGGTGGTGGATTAGGTAATATCTACGACAGATTCTTCCGAAGCGAAGGTGTAGTGGATTTTATTGATGTAAAATTCTACGGTCTTTTTGGACTGGAGCGTTGGCCCACCTTTAATATAGCCGATGCCGCTGTCTTAATTTGTGGTTTCTTGCTGATTATTAGTTTTATTCGGGCCATGATTCAAGAAAGCAAGGCAGACAAATCTCAAAACTAAACTGATAATAAAAAAGGCTGTCCGAGAAAATCTCATAGGACAGCCTTTTTTCATAGATTTATTGTATCAATATCCGTCAGACATGGCTCGGTTCAAGTCACGCTGATACAATTCTTGGTAAACCAAGCTTCTTGTTTTTAGCTTTTCCTTAACATCCTGAGCAAAGGGCATGTGACGCCAGAAAATACCGCGAACTTCCTTATCAAGTCGCTGTACACCTTCACTTTCCTTTGTCATCCACAATACGTAGTCGTCAATGAAGAAGTCCTTGACGTCACCCTTCAGCTTTTGTGACACAATCCACTGGTAGTATTGGCCTGTCAAACCTTCTTCCATCCAGTAGTAAGAAGCCTTTTCCTTTGCTACTTGCCAACGTAAATCAGCAACTGCAGTCAACAAGGCAATCTTCAAATCCTTGGGATACATGGGAACGGCAATACGTCCACGGCTAGTAATACGATTATACCGGTCAAAGGGTTCCCAACAGAAACCGTAATCTCCATAGGTGGGAATTACAATAACGTAGGGAACAATTCTGTTGGAAACATTTTTGTGGATACGACAGAAGGCGTTAGGGTCAATGGATTCAATCCAAGCCAATGCATCTACAATATTTTCACGGAAACCTGTTCCTCTGGGAGTACAATGGTAATATTCACGAGTAAAGATGGGGAAGTGATTTCCTTGTCGTCCAACGGTCATCTTTGCCATTTGGCGAACTGTATCAACTTCAGTGTTGATTTCTGAAGTATTTACTTCGATGTTAACAGGACCATTGGACAACTTAACATCCAGTGAGTCTGAAATTTCCTTTGCATCTTGGAATTCTGCCAAGTAACCACGGATTTCCTTGTCAATTTTTGAAAGCAATCGTAGCCGTTCTGTAATTTCAGCAAACATTCGCTTTTGGCTATCGGTGTAAGGAGCCCGATGGTTGCCCAGACCAATAAGCACATCATGACGACAAATCTGTTCTACACGAGAGGTAAGTTCGGCCTCTATCATAGAACGCTGGCTTTCCTTTGAGGTCAGGAGGTTTTCTGAATTCTGCAACTTACCAGAATTCTTACTTTTCAACTGCATCAAATGGGCTGCTTCTTCTGCTGGATTTCCACTTTTGCGGGCAGGCCGAGCTTCGTCGGTAGCAGACAGATTGATTCGTCCAGAGGCAATTTCTTGGAACCACTCGTCCAAGTAGTAAACAGGCTCTCCAGTTCTATTTTCATAAAAAACGGAAGAAAAAAGGTCTTTTTGCTGGTCTGTAAACAAAGATGGTAAAACAACACCAAAACGCATGAGCATACGTTTACATTTTGGTAGCCCTAAATCCCCCATTTTAGGAGCCAAGGAACGAATAAATTCCCAGTACTTGTTTACCATTTGCTGTCGGTAAACAGTTCTATCCTTGGGATCTTGGCAGGTGAGATATTTTGTCAGCAAGGTATGCAACCCCTGGGCAGAGGAATTTTCCCCAGTCAGGGCTGTTTTATAGTAGGTAGAATCATCGAAAATATCTGTAGGAGTTGATGAAAAAAATTCAGTAATGGGTTTGAAGGTTCGAATACTTAAATCAACTTCAGATACATTTTTTTTAGGCAGATCTTCAGCCTCTTCAAATCTATCTGTTTCAAAGGAAGTCAGTGTAGGCATTGAACTTTCATTTGCAAGTAATGCGGCAATTTCTGGATCCAATTCTTCGTACATTCTTATATTATGAGTTATCTTTGTTATAAAGTCAAGTTTTGGTTGTATTGTGAAGTTTTTTATGATAAAATTGAGGTCAGGTTATACATTATGAAATTATTTTCTTCTTACAAATTCAAGTTGGTTATTGCTGTTGTTGCTCTCATTTTTGTGGTAGCTGTTGTTATTGCTTTTGCTGCAATCCGCATGATTGAAGAGAATGCTATGGATGTTTTCCACGAGCGCTCTCATATTGCTATGCGTCAAGCATCTCAATTTATGGATGTAGAAAAAATTCTTGAATTATCAAGAACAAAGGATCATTTGGATCCTTATTACATCGAAACTTGTGGTGCTTTGTGGGATGTTCGTGTTACCCATGGATGTAATTATATCTATGCAATGCTTTCAGTGCCTGGTACAGAAAGTGAGTACATGTATGTATTGGACGGGAGCGCGGAATTAATTGACGGTGTTTTAGTGCCTACAGAAAATTATTCTCATATCGGTGATATAGAAGATATTGCTAGCTATGGAGAGTTTCCTCGTATTTGTATGGAAAAACAAGAGTTGATAACTTCCGACATGGGCTATTATGATATTTGGGGATGGAATACCAGCGTCTATTTTCCCTTGGTAGATAAATCTGGAAGGTCTGTGGGATTCTTGGCTTGTGATTATGATGTTACTGAACTTGCAGGCAATTTGAAAAAGATTTATTTGAACTTGGGATTGTTGGCCTTAGGTGTGGGAGCTGTGGGAATCCTCTTGTTGCTTCTCTATATCATACACTTCTTTAAGCGTGTAGATGGAGTCACTTCTGCTATGAAAAATCTTTCTGGCGGCTCAAGAGATCTTTCTGCACGATTGCCCGTTCACGGTTCCAGTGAGCTTGATGTTTTGGCTGAAGCATGTAACAAGATGATGGGCCAATTGCAAGATATGGTAAAAACTATTTTAGGTTCCCTTTCTTCCCTTACAAGTAATAGTAGTCAGCTTTCTGAGCAAAATCAAGGAACACTGGAGCTGATTGAGACTGCTGATAAGGCTGTTCGTGATATTTACAACAAGGCAGAACATCAAAATGGTTTGACGGAAGCTGTAAATCGTGAGATTGAGCGAGTACGACAAGCAGTAATGCAGTTGGATGAGAAGATTGACCAGCAAATCTCTGCTGTTATTCAGTCTTCTGGTGCTGTAGAGGAAATTTCTGCAAATATTTCTTCTGTTGATAATAGTATTGGACGTATTGCCAAAGAATATACAGAAATTGTAGCAGAAACTGCTCGGGGAAAGGAAAAGCAGGATGATGTTGCCACCAAGATTGATATTATTCAGCGACAGGCTGTAGGCTTGGCAGAAGCAAACGAGGTTATTTCTCATATTGCGGAGCAGACCAACTTGTTGGCAATGAATGCTGCTATTGAGGCCGCTCACGCAGGTGATGCAGGAAAGGGCTTTTCCGTCGTTGCTGATGAAATTAGAGCTTTGGCAGAAACTTCTTCCGAGCAAACAAAGGCAATCATGACCTTGATTTCTGATATCCAGAATGCGGTTGTGGGAATTGTAGAAGCTTCCAAGGGAAGTTCCCAGTCCTTTAGTCAGTTGGGAGAAAAGATTACCGTCTTGGATCGCTCATTACATGAAGTTCGTGCTGGAATGGACGAGCAAAATCGTGGTGCTCAGGATATTATGGACATGATGAAGGTTTTGAATTCAGTTGCTTCTGCACTGGCTGAATCTTCTCAGCAGATGAAGCATGAGACCCAAACTGTTGTGAACAATATTTCTCAGCTACGGGATGCTTCTCAAGATATTTTGGACAGTGGTAGCCATACTTCTGGTCAGCTTTCCCAGATGTCAAATTATGCTGAAGTAGCTTCTCGAGAAGCCATGGAAAATGTGCGCCTTGTTGGTGAAGTTCACGAGTTGATTTCAAGCTTTAAAGTAGACTAAAAATTGCTTCTTTGAATATAAAGCCCAATCTTTCTTGTTGTTCAGGAAAGATTGGGCTTTTTTTATTGTTCCAGCCAACACCGAAGCTTATGTCCTGGAGCCACCTCTTCCATTTGGGGAATGGATTTGTGACATTTGTCCATAACGTAAGGACAACGGTGGGCAAAGGGGCATCCTTGTTCTTCTTCCAAGACGGATTTCACCTCGCTGTTGGATTGGGTGAATTGGCCTTGGGCTCCTGCAAAGAGGAGTTTGGTGTAGGGATGGGCTGCTTCCTTGTACAGGTTTGCGGCAGGTGCTTCTTCCACCAACATTCCACGATACATTACACCGATGGTATCGCAAAAATAGCAGGCTACCCGTAGGTCGTGGGTAATAAACAGCAGGCTCAAATCACGCTGTTGTCGCAAATCCTGTAACAAGTTAAGAATCTGTCCCTGGACGGATACATCGAGGGCAGACACTACCTCGTCACAAATGAGCAGTTGGGGCTCCATAATAAGGCCACGGGCAATGGAAATACGTTGTCGCTGGCCACCAGAAAATTCTGAAGGACGACGATACAAGTCTGCTGCGGTAAGGCCCACTTCTTGGATTATTTTTTCTGCTTGTTGCAAGGCAGCTTCCTTTCCTTGCCACAATGAGGAGTAGCGAAGGGCTGCCGTAAGGACTTGGAGAACTGTCATTCGTGGATTCAAAGAGCGGGCTGGATCTTGAAAGATGTACTTTACCTGCTCACGATACCGTCGTAACTGGGCTGGAGACAGCTGACTCAGTAGCAGCTCCTGGGATTTGTCACAAAAGGTGATTTCTCCCTTGGTGGTCTTGTACATGCTCACAATCATGCGGGCGGTGGTGGACTTGCCGCAACCAGACTCACCTACTAGGCCGTAGGTGGAGCCACGGGAAATGGCAAAACTTACGTCGTTTACCGCATATACAGTCTTTTTGTTCCGCTCAAAAAAGCCTGCTTCCAGATTGAATTCCTTGTAAAGACCTTGAGCTTGGATAATGTTGTTTTGTTCCATTCCCTTCATCATAGGCCTCCTTTTGTTTCAGTGTCTGCTTCCACCTTCCAGCAGGCAGTGGTGCTGTTGCACTGAGTCTTGGTATAGGTACATCGTGGGGCAAAGGGACAGCCGAGAATGGGGGCGGTGGGGTCACAAACCTGGCCTGGAATGGAGGCCATGGGCTGACTGCTGTAATGGCGACCAAATTCCGGGGTGGTTGAAATAAGGGCTTGAGTGTAGGGATGGCGGGGAGCTTCCATAATCTGGCGGGAGGTTCCAGTCTCCATAATTTTTCCCCCGTACATAACAGCGATTCTGTCGGAAATCCGCCCCACCAAGTGGATGTCGTGACTAATGAAGATAACTGCCATGTTTCGCTCCTTTTTAAGGCGCAGCAACAGGGACACAATTTGGGCTTCTATGGTTACGTCCAGTGCGGTGGTGGGCTCATCTGCAATCAAAAGCTGACAGTTTTGTGCCAAGGCCAAGGCTATGCCGATTCTCTGAAGCTGGCCACCACTAAACTGATGGGGATAGGCCTTGAGGCGACCTTCTGGGTCAGGAAGCTCCACTTCCTTCAGCAAGGCAACGGCCCGTTTATTTGATTCTTCCTTTGTAATATCTGGCTCTAAATTCCTAAAGGTTTCCCAGAATACGCTTCCTATGTTTTGCAGTGGGTCAAAGGAACGGCCTGGTTCTTGGAAAATGAGGGAAATTCGTTTTCCTCGATATTCCCGCAGCTGGCTTTGACTCAGCTCCATGAGATTTACCCCATCAAAGAAGATGGAGCCAGTGGCATGGGCATTGGTAGGTAAGAGGCCTGGAATTGCAGTGGTGGACACAGATTTTCCGCTGCCAGATTCACCTACAATACCAAGGATTTCTCCTGGTTGCAGGTCAAGGCTTACTCCACGAACGCCATACACAGGGATTCGCTTTGTCCCCCGCAGGAGACTGAAGGTTACCTTCAGGTTGCGGATGGAAAGTAGTGCTTGTGGGTTAGGCTGATCTATTAGCTGTGAAGATTCAGCTCCATCTTCTGCCGGGGGATTTTCCTGAGGCGGATTCTTTTTCTGGGCTTTGAAGAAGGATGCCAATTTGCGTCGATTGAAAACGATGTTGTAGGGATCGTAAAAATCCCGCAGCACGTCACCGATAAAATTGAAGGCCAAGGTAACAATCAGCAGCATCAACACAGGATACAGGAGCCAAGGAAATTTTATGAGGTTTGACAAGGTGGAAATATCTCGATTGATAAGGGAGCCCCAGCTCACGGCGGGATCGTTGATTCCCAGTCCCAAGTAGGACAAGGTGGTTTCGCTCATGATAAAGCCTGGTACGCTGAGGGCAATACTTACAATCAAAAGGCTTGCAATTTGCGGAATGATTTGTCGGAAAATCACCACAAAGGCGGGAACTCCTTCTAAATCGGCATCAACGATGAATTCCTCTCGCTTGATGGCGTGAACCATACCTCGGATGGTGCGGGCAGTGCCAGGCCATCCTACCAAGGCGAGAATCACGGTAATGACGATGTAGGAGGTACCACTGTCCATTTTTGTATTCAGCAGGGAGCGGAGGAAAAGAATAAAGTAAAGGCTAGGAATCAGCATAAAGAATTCGGCAAAACGCATGATGGTCCAGTCGGTGGTGCCACCAAAATATCCTGAGATGCCTCCTAACAACACCGCCAAGAAGAGGGAGATTGCAGTGGCCACAAAACCGATGGTGAGGGAAATGCGACTACCGTACACAATTCTGCTGAAAAGGTCTCGTCCCAAAATGTCTGCTCCCAACAGATACACTGGATAAATAGTGCCGTCGGCAGCTGGTTCTGTGCCAAAGAGGTGAATGTCTGTGGGAATTACTCCCAAAAGCTTGTAGGGGCTGCCTTTTACAAAAAACTTTACGGGATGGCTGTAGCCTTCATCACTGATGCGGGCATATTGCCAGGTGGACTGGTTTATGACTCGGTATTCCCGTGCCACCAAGCCCTTGCTAGTAAGCTGAAGGTTTGCTGGATGGTAGGAATTGCGGTCAAAGGTTTTTCCTGAAGGGTAGGGAGCTACAAATTCAGCAAAAATCATTACTAAATATAAAATTGCCAGCACAATCAATGAAGCCATTCCCAAGGGGTGGGTTTTAAGATATTGCAAGAATCGTTTCATAGTCTACTCCTTTCCGTATCTGATGCGAGGGTCAACTATTGCCAGCAAAATATCGGAAATAACCATACCTGCCAAAACTAGGGCGGAAATAAACATACTGTTGGCCAACACGAGATTAATGTCTTCCTGCAACACAGCCTCGTACATCAGGCGTCCCAGTCCAGGATAGGCAAAGATGATTTCCAACACGAGAGAACCGCTAAAAAGGCTGGCCAAGAGGTTGGCACTTCCCGTGATATAGGGATTCAAGGTGTTGCGGAATGCGTGGTGCAGATACACTCGTTTTTCGCTGATTCCCCGAGCTCGAATGGCAAGGATGTAGGGCATGCCCATTTGATCCAGCATGGTGGCTCGAATCATTCTCATAGTTCCACCAATTCCTCCCAGAAAGGAGGCAAAGAGGGGCAGAAACACGTGATGGCCATAGCTAAAGACAAACTTTACGGGAGCCTGGCTAAAGGGAAAGTCAGGATATGCGGTAACTGGGAAAAGACCTGTGATGCTGGCAAAGAGCTGCAATAAAATCAACAGCAGGATGCCAGGAAAGGCGTGGAAGAACAGGGCAAAGAAGGTGGCGGCCGTGTCTGTTCTTGTGCCTGCCTTGCTGGCAAAGAAAACTCCCAGTAAAAAGGAGATAGCCGTAATGAACACCAGTGAAATCAAGTTTAATAACACGGAATTCCAGATACGGGAACTGAGCAAAAAACTAACAGGGGCACGAGAAATGAGGCTGGTACCTAAATCTCCGTGGAAAATTACCCGTTCCAGCCATTTGAAGTACTGGATGTAAAAGGGTTGGTCCAGACCGAATTCGTGTCGCAACTGCTCCATTTGCATTTCTGTGAAATTTCCCTGTTGGGTGGAGTTGCTGCTACTGTTACCCTGAAATCCACTGGACTGGGTACCAGACAAGAGCTGCTGGGTCATCATTTGATCCACAATGTCCCCTGGAGCTAGCTCCATGAGACCAAAGAGGGCGAGACCTAGCAGGAACAAGAGTACCAGCATGGTCACCAGTCGTCCGGTGATAAAGGACAATAAGGGAGCCTTCTTGCGGTATAGCTTGAAGGGCTGCTGAATGGTGGCAATGAGCCGTGGAAAGAATTTCACAGTACAGGTCCTTGTTTTATAGTTTGCTACTTGCTACCATCATTAAGGTATGCCCAGGTGGTCATAAGCCCGTTGATGTTGTCGTAGTAGACATTGGAAAGATTCCATCTATTTCGTATGGCAGCAAAGCCTCTGGAACGCAAGAGGTAAATGACAGGACATTGTTCCAGTAAAATCTCTTGGTATTCGTCCCAGATTGCCTTGGCCTTGTGATAATCCTGGGTGTAGCTTCCCTCGTTGTACAGGTGGTCGATACGAGCTTCCCATTCTGTGGCTGGTTCTGGCTGCATGGGATGCCACAGGTGCAAGTTACCATCAGAAGGCCATACATTGCTTCCTTGGGAGGGGAACATAGTGGTGCCAAGGCCAATGATAACAGCCTGCCAGTCGTAAGTGGCGGTGAGCATTTCGATAATCTTTTGGAAGTCAATCTGGCGAACATGGATAGTAATTCCCACTGCAGCACATTCATCGGCAATAATTTGAGCAATGTCATTTACCACAGTATTGGCAGAGGGAATGGTCAAGTCATACTCCACCTTTACCCCTAGGCTGTCGTACAAGAAGCCATCATTCCGGCGAACAAAGCCAATGGATTCCATTAATTGCAAGGCCCGCTGAGGGTCATAACGATATTGCAGGGTAATGTCTGGATTATAGAAGGGATTTGGTGGTGGAAAGAAGAAATAGGTTGGGTCTGCTAGGCCACGGTAGGTTTGGCTAATGATTCTGTCTCGGTTCAGCAAGCAGCTCATGGCTTGGCGGAATTTCTTTTGGGTAAACCAGCGGTAATAATTTTGATTCTGATTCTTTGGATTTTGATTGAATGACCACAACATGGCTCCAAAGGATCCTTCTGCATTGAACACGGTGTAGTCTGTTTTCTGGGAGTTTACCACATCGTGCAATTCCTCAGGCCGTGGAGAATATGTTTCTGTCTTGCCTTGGCGGAACAGCAGGTACTGGGTGTTCATGTCTCCCACAATGTGGGCAATGGTTTGGTCTGGGTAGGGATTTGAAATGCCATTGCTGTCCTTTTCCCAATAGTCTTGGTTGCGGGTAAAGACAAGGCGCTGTGCGGGAGTGTATTCGGTAATGAACCAGCGGCCACAGGAAGGAATTTCTTGGGGATTGATAGAGGCATTGAGAATGTTCTTGACTCCCTCGGCTCCATTTTTTTCCTTTGCTTCCCGAAAGAGGAAGGAAGGATGGATGGTGGTGTTGGTGGAAAGAAGAGGCTCTGCCACAATGCGGGGAAAGATAAAATCAAATCGCTTTTCGTCCACCTTTACACACTGAATCCGCTGCTGGCTTCCGTCTGCCATGGTTACAAATTGGCCGTTGTAGGCACTGCTTCCAAACTGGGGATCTCCTGCAATTTCATCATACCAGTACACCACATCGTCGGCGGTAACGGGAATCTTCTTATCTGAATTCCACCAGCTCCAGTACAGGTCTTCTCGCAGGGTATAGTGGACAATGAGCTTGTCGTTGGGCTGGTCAATTTCTATTTCAAAGGAGGCTGCGTGAGGCTCCCATTCTCTGGTGATGGCATTGTAATCCACCAGATAGTCAGTGGTCATTGCGATAATGGCTGCACTGTCTCCATCTCGTTCGGCAATGAGGTGGTTAAAGGTTTTGGGATCTGCCAAGATGGTGGTGTTCCAAGTGCCGCCTGTGGTGCCGGGAACAAATTCTTGATTGTTGTAGGGTTTGGAGGTGGTCTTGGCAAGAAGGTCAGAGTCGGCACTGGCTGTTAATTGTTGAATTTCACTGAGGGAAAGCTCCAGCGGCTTTTGGCAGGAGAACAGGCTCACACAAAACAGGGTGAGTAAGGATAAAATGATGGCTCTCATGTTACGTATTTTCCCACATTCAGGGAGGTTTCGTCAATGGTGGCCCACAGGCTCACCATCCCGAAAAAAAAAGAACCGAAAGCAAGGTAAATCCCTGGTTTCGGTTCTTTCGTTTTAGTGTCGTAAAAACACTAGTTGTTGATGCGTTCTACGTATTCGTTTGTTTCGGTGTTTACCAAAATCTTTTCGTCCTGCTTGATGAACAGGGGAACACGTACAGTAAGACCAGTTTCTGTAATAACAGGCTTTGTAGCACCAGAAACAGTGTCACCACGAACATAGTTTTCACTTTCAGCAACAATGAATACCATCTTCTGGGGAATCTTTACGTCAATAGGCTCTTCTTCCCAAATAACGATGGGGTATTCTTCACCTTCCTTCAAATAGTACTTGAGGTTTTCGTTCAAGGACTCTGGAACAGTGATGGTGTCAAAGCTCTGGGCATCCATAAAGATATAGTTTTCGCCGTCATTGTACTGGTACTGGCAGGTGCGAGTTTCAACCTCAGCATCCTCTACCATATCAGGAGTTTTGATGGTCTGAGTCAGAACGCTTCCGTCCTTCAGGTTCTTCATTTTTACGCGGGCAAAGGCTGTTCCTTTTCCAGGGTTTACAAATTCTCGCTCTACAACAAGATAAGGTGCATTCTTAATGAGCAGAACAGTTCCTTTTCCAATATCGCCGCCTCTAATCATGGGTTATCCTCTCTAAAACTAAGTCGATTTTTTTCAGTATACTGAAAATAAGCTGTCGTTGCAAGAATTGTCCATTGTCATTGCAGGGAGCTAAGAATCCTTTCGTATACAGTAATCTGTTCTACTTCTTGGTCAACTTCCTTGCTGATTCCAACTTTAGAGCTTACCATGTCAGAAATATGCCGTCCACCAGTGATAAGTCCTGAAACTGTGGATGCCATTTCCTTTGTTTGCTGGCTAATTGAGTGCATATTCTGGATATTATCATCGATGACATTACTAATTGTTTGAACATCCCTGATAACATCTTGCACTCCTGTCTTTGTTTCATCAAGACTCTTCTTTGTTCGCTCCGCTAGTTTTCGCACCTCTTTTGCAACTACTGCAAAACCACGGCCGTGATTTCCTGCTCGTGCCGCTTCTATTGCAGCATTGAGGGCAAGGAGGTTTGTTTGTTCAGCAATATCATTGATGATAGCAAAGATAGTGCTGAGGTTGTTAATGTTATTGAGTAATGCCTGAATTTGACCCTGAATATTCATATTGTCTTTGTTAGACTGGGCAGATGCGACTAATGCATGGCTAAAATCCGTAAAGGTTGTTTCAATAGCTTCCAAACCGCCTTGAATATGGCTAAATTCCTGAGAGGTATCTTCTAGGACGTGAGTTACTGCCTGAAAGGAGGGAAGACCTGCTTTCAGTGCTTGGAGCATCATCTGGTTAATGCTGTTAATCAACTCAAGTCGATGAACCTTTCTCTGGAGAAAGTATGACTTGAACTGACTATACTTCAGATGGAAGTTATCTACAAAATCATCAGTAAAGCTCTGATTGTTACGATAAAAGAAGATGGCACTGAGGGTTTCGTTAATATTTACTCCCAAGAGCTCACCAAAGGTAGAAAATCCTACCACGGGAATATGATCAAAGAGCTTGAGATTTCCTAAGTTAGCACCATTATTTAAACGCCGAAGGATACAGTCATTGAAGATTGCTCCGATGGGTTCTGGCTTTGAACGCATAAAATTGTTGTAATCTCGATGGGTTGCTTGTACTAAGTCTGTACGCTTCATTAAGTAGAGTTCTTCTGCACCATCCACATCACAATACATGGAAATCTGCTTGTTTTGAAAGTCAAAGCTTGCTACAGAACGAACATAATATTCATCTTGAATCTTGATGGCAAAAACATGGTCTTGCATCATCTTGGGCAAGTTTTCAGCAGTACATTGAAAATGTCTTGTTAAGGCATCAATTACATTGACTGATTGATTTGTATTCATGTCAAGAAATTCTGTCAAGGTTCTGTCTTTGAGGCTTGCTTTGAGTACAGTGAATTTAGTTGTTGTTGGTTCAAAGTTTTGTGTTTTGAAAATACCAAATCGATATTCTGGATTTAGTTTGATATAGGTAATAACAGCTGCATTCTGAACTACTGTCACCCCATTAAAAATATAGGTGTTCTGAAAGTCTAATTTTCCTCCAGCACTTCCACCTACATAGAGGGCATCTCCACCACCCTTGGGAGAATCGTAGATTGCTTCCATTAAGAAACTTTCAGCTCCACTGAGGCCATCTACCAATGTATAGGCGAGGGTATCTTGGTGGCTTATTTTGAAGGGAATGCTAATCCTTTCAACTTCTCGCTCAATAGCAGCAATTTGATCCTTGGGATTGGGGATTTCTTTTCCTAATTTAACGGTAGCAACGTGAATATCGTTAATAATCTTGTTGGACATGAGAAGAAGGGTTATGTCCCCACCTTCAAGTCCGTTTCCGTAGAGGTTGTCTAAAATCGCTTCTCCCATACGACTGCATAAAAGACCTGCTGAACTAGCAAGAATTACGGTGGCCGCAGGGAAGATGGATTTGATTTGCTGACTGGCTCTAGAAATATCCACACTTGGCTTTATAAAACCAAGGACAAGACGCACTGGCATGGTAATTTTTGCGAGTGTTGTTTGAATTGCACTTTCATGAAGGTACAAACTAATAATGTCTTGATTTACCGTTGATTGAGCATTTGTGTTTTCTTGATTTGTCATAGTCACTCACTTATTGTATTATGATTGCTTAATTATAAACTATAAAATATAATTGTGGCAATGATGGTTTAGTAAAAAAAATCAAGCTTATGGCCCGCCTTTCTCCGCCCTTGACACTGTTGCCTAAGCCTTATATCTTCTATAAGAATACCAAGAAAAGGGGTGATTATGTCTGTCATGCAAAAAGATATGACCATTGAGCAGAAAGAGCGGTTGGAGACCATCCGCCACAGTACTTCCCACGTTATGGCGGAGGCTGTTTTAAAATTATTTCCCGGTTCCAAGGTGGCTATTGGGCCTTCTATTGAGAACGGTTTTTACTATGATTTTGAGTTGACCCGCCCCATCACACAGGAAGATTTGCCTGCCATTGAAAAAGAAATGAGAAAGATTCTTTCTAGCAACAAGGATTTCCAGCGGAAGGAGCTTTCCAGAGCAGAGGCAAAGGCTATGTTTGCCGACCAGCCCTACAAGCTGGAGCTTATTGATGGTCTTCCTGAGGATGCCACTATTTCCATTTATAATCAGGGGGATTTTACCGACCTGTGCCGTGGTCCTCACGTGTGCAGCACCAAGGAAATCAATGCCCAGTCCTTCAAGCTTATGAAGACAGCTGGTGCTTATTGGCGTGGTGATGTGAGTCGGCCCATGCTGACCCGCATTTACGGTACCGCTTGGGAAAAGCCTGCTGACCTGAAGGCTTATTTGGACATGCTGGCAGAGGCTGAGCGTCGTGACCATCGTAAGCTGGGCCGTGAAATGGACTTGTTTCACATTGACGAGGACAATCCAGGAGAGATTTTCTGGCATCCCAACGGCTGGATGATTTACTCCACCATTCGTGATTATGTGCGGGAAAAGATTCGCAAGGATGGCTATGTGGAAGTAAACACTCCCTTCGTTATGCCTCGCTCTCTGTGGGAACGCTCTGGTCACTGGGCTAAGTACAAGGAGAACATGTTTATCACCGAAAGTGAAAAGCGTCTCTTTGCCCTGAAGCCCATGAACTGTCCTGGTCACGTGGAGATTTTCAAGAGCCGTCTTCGCTCCTACAAGGACTTGCCCCTGCGTATGGCAGAGTTCGGTTCCTGTACCCGTAACGAGGCTTCCGGAGCTCTCCACGGAATTATGCGTGTTCGTGGCTTTGTGCAGGACGATGCCCACATCTTCTGTACTGAAGAGCAGATTCCTTCCGAGGTAAAGAAGTTCTGTCACCTGCTGAAGGACATTTACAAGGACTTTGGCTTCACTGACGATAAAATTTCCGTTAAGTTCTCTACTCGACCTGAGTTGCGTGTTGGTGATGATGCCACTTGGGATAGAGCAGAGGCTGCCTTGGCAGAGGCTTGTACTCAGGCGGGCTTGGAATATACCCTGCAGCCTGGTGAAGGTGCCTTCTACGGACCAAAGCTGGAGTTTACCTTGGTGGATGCCCTTGGTCGTGAGTGGCAGTGTGGAACTATTCAGGCTGACTTCCAGTTGCCTGCTCCTGACCGCTTGAATGCTGAGTACGTGGGAGACGACAATGCCAAGCACAATCCTATTATGCTGCACCGTGCCGTTCTTGGTTCCTTGGAGCGGTTCATCGGTATTTTGATTGAAAACTTTGCTGGTGCCTTCCCTGCATGGCTCCATTATCAGCAGGTGGTGGTAATTCCTGTGGCTCCCGCCTTTAACGACTATGCTCAAAAGGTAGCCGCTTCCTTGGAGGATGCAGGATTCCGTGTACAGGCTGACTTAGGTAATGACCGCATGAATGCTAAGATTCGTCTTGCTCAAACACAAAAAACACCCTACATGCTGGTGGTGGGAGAAAAAGAAGCTGCTGACAATGCAGTTGCTGTTCGATTCCGTGATGGACGGCAGCAGCGGGTAATGAAGCTGGAAGAATTTACTGCTTATTTGCAGGAAAAAGTTTCCAGCCACTCAGTGGACTTGTAATTACTGATGTGATGAATCGGTAAGAAGCACCCCGAAGGTTGAATTGATTTCGGCTTTCGGGGTGTTTTTTTGTGGGGTGTTGTTATAGCTGCTTTCCGATGGCAGCCAAGTCTACGGAAATAAAACCGCTACGAGCAGTTTTGTAAAAATCGGTTTCTTCCCAGCTGGCATACAAGGTGTGGCCCTGGATGGTAAACTCTCCGTAGGAAAATCCTTCTGGTAGCTTGGGAAGACGGAAGGCAATGACTCCACTGGTACTTGGTGAAACTGGTACACCGGTGTTTTGCTGTTGAGCAGCTTCACCTTCTGCGTTTTTGTCGCTGGGTTCTGTCAGCAGGGACTTAGTGATATACACGGTGCCGTCAGGGAAAAGGGCAGAGGCTCCAGCGGGAGAAAGATAGCCCCAT
Organism: Treponema sp.; assembly: GCA_045630225.1. Lineage (GTDB taxonomy): Bacteria > Spirochaetota > Spirochaetia > Treponematales > Treponemataceae > Treponema_F. The sequence goes on from JAZQSR010000200.1 coordinate 29,438, forward strand.
CCCTGGGAAATATAGCCACCTGCAGGAGATTGATTTTTTGTATTGTCGTAGATAACTGGTGCCAACTTGCCTTCTTCTCGGCAGGAAATATAGAACTCAAAGCTGTCGGGAACCTGGGCAAAGAGCTGTTGCAACAAAACAGGAGCATCTTTTAGAGGAGTTGGTCGTTGAGCCTGACGGAAGGTATCTGCATCAATGTCGGTGGTAGGAATGATTTTTTTAGAAGCCTCTGGAATGGAGCCATCTTTATCTAGGGCTTCAAAGGTGATGTATTTAAAATTTACTACATCTTTTTTTTGGGTTTTTACGGCACCAAGCCATTTTTTTTCTTGGGGAATAATACTAGTTATCTGAGATTCTAGGGGCAGATTCATGTTGCCGTAGGTTAATACTGGTGTGGAAAGCTTTTGCTTTCGGTCAAAACGTGCCAGTAAGGGGCGGCTAAAGCTATCTTCATAACTTGGAGTAAGGAGATATCCTTGGCTTTGCTGGTTAAAGTGGGTGTTCTGATACAGATGGAACACTGGCCCATCTGTTGTGAAAAACAAGGTGTCGGCGGTAACATTGTCAAAGAGCATCACGTCACGGAACAATTCTGGCCGCCCACTGGTAAAGTCTAGAATTCCCAGTCGGTTTACTAAAGCACAGTTGTCAGAAATATTGTTACCAGCAGCAGAAATACGAATAGCCTCTGTCCATGGCTTTTCTGCTACTTCTGGGGCTTCTTGAGGCAATGCAACAGGATAAAATCCACGGTGGTTAAAATAGTACCACTGATGGGCCTTGAGTTTTGTAATTTCTTGGAGAGCTTCTTGATTTGATTTTCCGCAAGAAAAAAACAGGAGTGCCATCATGGTTAAAATCATGACCATTACAAAAGAACTACTTGCTGACAAACTATGCTTAAACGGTTTCATTACCTGTCAGTGTACCTTTCAATGCCTATTGTGACAAGTACTGGTTTCTGATTTTTTTTCGTGAAACAAGAAACAATTCTATCCAGTTGGAAAAAGGCATTTTCTGGATGAAGGCTATAGCCCTCGGTTTTCGGAAAATGGATGTTTTCTTGAACCTGTCCCAAGGGAATGTAGCGATAATACAGGGGAGCGGGAGATTTGTGTTGTTCTGAAGGGGTTGTGGCAATGATTTCTTCTTGATGGAGCTCTGTATATTCTACTTTTAGGAGGGCTTCCTGTTTGATGCTTCTGGTAGATGCATTTCCCTGTTGAATGTCAGCTTTAAGCAGTTCTTGCTGCAAGAACCAGGGGCTAAAAACGCTACCTTTTTCCTGGGCTTGTTGCAATTTCTTGGTGACTTGCTGGGTGAGTCGAGTCCAATTGAAGCGCAATAGGGGAGATGATTTGAGCTGTTGCAATGATTTTGATTGAGCCAGTTGAAAAAAGGTTTCTGCAGTAAAGCCTTCTTCCCAGCTTGCAGCGGTGCTATAAGGATAGATGCAACCAGCGGGATGAAAGAAACTCACTGTGGTTTCACCCATTGTGGTGAGGGGATAGCACAAAATAGCTACAGGAATATTTTTCTCCATGGTGATGGACACTTCCTGCTGGTTGGGGGTAAGGAACTGAACATCCCCTCCATCTTCATTCCAGTAGATGATTTTCCAGCCTGCAAGAGGGGGATGAGTTTCTGCTGGATAGTGAGGCAAGGTGATGTGTACCGTTTCTTTTTTCCAGCCAGGAAGAAGTTCCTGTGGTTCAAAGTTTTTCCCAGAAGGTTGCGAACAACTTGTTGCTAGACAAGCTACAGCGAGAATCAATGCACTAGCAAGAAAGAACTTGCTAAGGGCTTTTGAAAGACAGATAAAATCGAAAATGTATTGCTTCATATAAATATTATAGGGATGAACTGGAGAAAAAAATGCGTTTTTAAAAAAAATAAGGAAATGGCAACCCAAGAAAGGGGCTTAGGCTACCATTTCCCACAAAAAGACTTACCTTGCAGGTGTCGTGCAACGGTAAATCTGTTAAGGACAAGTTTTAGAACCTACTGTTCTGTAGAATCCATAGATGGTGGATTATCCACACTTCGCTGAACATAGGTTTGCTTTGGAATAATCATAATTTCAACACGGCGGTTCATAGCTCGACCTTCCGCTGTATTGTTGTCACCTAGAGGTACTGTACCACCGTATCCACGGTAGGTAAACTGGGAAGTGTCAATTCCTCGTCGCTCCAAGGCCTGGATAATGGCTTGGGCTCGTTCAATAGACAGGTTCAGCTCACCAGTGGGTTTACCAACACTGGCGGTGTGACCTTCTACTGTAACAGTATATTCCTGAGAAGCTGTGACAGCACGAATCATTTCTGCCAATTCATCCAAACGAGGTTCCTCATTTGACAAAAGCTCAGAAGAGTCTGCCACGAATTGCAAGTTTTGAACGGAAATCTGAATTCCACGAGAATCATCACGGACTTCTACGTCTTGAACCTTGTCGTCATAGATGAATTTCTTCAACTCACGGAGTACTACGTAGTAAGCTTCATCCTTGTTGGGTGTGGCCACTGGATGAATGAGCCGTTCCTTGTCCAAAAGCACCACTACACGGCCTTCATTCAAAAGCTGGATGTTTTCTGGAATGGACAAAATTTTGAGGGCATCATTGCGGGAAATTACAGGATCTGTTCTATTGGCACCGTATACCTTGCGGGCTCTGATGCGCAGGGGATCGGTACCAATTCTGTCTCCATAACGAGATTCATCGTCAGAATAATCGTAATGCACAATTCCAGCTTGTTGGGCAATAGCTGCATTCGTCATGTTTTTTTCGTAGATCAAGTTCATGTTGTCGTCCCAAATGGCAGGGAAAAAGCAGGGATCAACTTGATCTTGCACAAACTCACCTTGGACAGGGAGACTTCCTCGTGCATCGATAATAATTCCTGTATACTGGCGACTGGCTGCCTGCTGAATTGGTTCCTTGGGGCTATAGGGATGACGATGTTTGATCATCAGAATCCCAATATCAGCCAATTCCAGTTGATGGTTCATGCTTAAGGCAAGGCCAGTTTGACTAAAGATAGCTGGGGACTTATCACCAGTTTCAATGACGGTGGAAATGCTATCAAAGGACAGCATGTCATTTACAATCATATCATTGAGGGTGTAGCTGGAATCTACCTTTAATGTTAACAAGGGATCTTTTACAAGAAGGGGCAATTGGCTGTTGATTCTGTTGGTAGCAGTATTTTTTCCTGTAGGAAAAGCAAGATTTGCTTGTTTCATGTCCAAACTGAGGGTGGAACTAAAGGTACGATTTGTCCAGTCCACACTGCTTTCGGAACTTACAGATTGTGCCAAAAGAGGAAGAATTCCAAAAAAAGAGAAAATAAAGCAAATAAAAAGTTTGCGTACAATACTTGAATAATAGTGTTTCACGAGTTTCACCTCATTCCATTATCGGTATATACAAGGTCTTCCCAATAGGTAAAATTGCTTTTTCTTGAAGGTTATTTGCATCGCAGATATCTGTTACCGTAAGACCATATCGTCGAGAAATGCCCCACAGGGTATCTCCCTGTACTACCTTGTAGGTATGCTCGTAGGTGGGAAGCACCATGTTGCTGATGATTTTTTCTGCTTCGGCCTTAGTTCCCAAGGGCACACGCATGGTGTATTCCATGGCAGGGGGCGTTCTTCCCAGAATAAGGGCTGGATTCAGGAACTTAAGAATGCTTACATCGATGTTCATTTCTTTGGCCAGCATTTTCAGGGGAACGGAGCGTTTTGTGGTAACTTCATCCCACTGAATCAAATCTGCTTCGGTGACTTCTGGAAAATCTAGCCCGTAATAGTCCTGGTTAGTGACGATTTCTGCCACTGCAAGGAATTTGGGTACGTACAAAATGGTCTGGTTGCTGAGCCTTTCTTGGTCCGCTAAGTCCCAGAAATTGTCCACACCTCCAGAAGCCTTGATAACACGTCGCAATCCGCCTGCACCGTAATTGTAAGCCGCCAAGGCCAAGGCCCAGTCTCCGAACATGTTGTAATTGTCTTGTAGCTTTTTGATGGCGGCATCGGTGGATTTCCACGGGTCCAGGCGCTCGTCTACCCATTGGTTTTTTTCCATAAATGGGTAAATGCTGTTTTCCATAAATTGCCAGATTCCCAAGGCCCCTGACTTTGACTTGGCAGATACCTTGTATTCAGATTCCACCACTGGCAGGTATTCCAAACTAGCAGGCATATTGTGGAGGGCTAGCTGTTGGCGAGCATACATGCGATAGGGAGCTCCTGTTTCCAGTACTGAGGAGAGCCACTGAACAGCCCTTGGTTTTTGGTAGTCGTCAAGGTATTTTTGAATGTGAATATGTTCTGGTGTGTGGATGTCTAGCTCTTTGCGGGGAGGCCGGTTTTCAGCCTGTGTTACATCTTGGGCTTCAGTTTCTGCCTCTCCTTCTTGAGTTACATCTTTTGTTTCACCTTTGGCTGCTTCTTCTGAAGGTGAATTCGGAGTTTGTGTTTCTTTTTCAGTTTTAGCTTCCTCTTGAACTGGAGTTGAAGAAAGAGCCTGTGTGGTGGCTTCTTGGGCTATCAGTGGTGTAAAAAAGACAACACTAGCCACAAAGAGAGATAAAAAAATCTTTTGCAAGCTTGTCATAGCATCTCACCGTAGTAAATTCCAGCCCATTCCCAACGACCGTGGATTTCTGGGTCAATGGGAAAGTTCACCTTGCGGAAATAGAGGTACCAAACGGAAACATAGTTGTTCCAACCCCAGGTACGAAGATAGGCTTCATTGGGGTTGGAGGCTTCGTCTAACTCGGCATTGTAGCGGATTCTGTTTCCACGCATAAATCCCTGCATAGAAAAGTCTTCCTGGCTATTAGTGTCATACATGTCTTGTCTCCAAGACATGGCAAAAAAGTTTACCTTTGACTTGTACTTGTCTAGGGATCGATAACTATAGTTGGTAATAGCTTGTTTTACTGCTTTTTCCAAGGCTTCCAAGCTTTCAAAAGTCCAATCTTTTGGCGAATCGTTAAAGTCTACCAATCGTTGGGCATTGGTGTAGGCATTGGGTTCACCAGTAATTTGGATGGTGGAGGCATCCTCTTGGGCTAAAAAGTCTGAGTAGGATTTGAGGGCCAAATCCCATTCTCCTTCATTTTCGTATTCTACTGCCAAGCGATAGTGCAGTTCTGTGATATTTACCAGTTGGGGGAATCGTTCAATGATTTCGGTAAAGTAATTGATGCGGTGACTGGAATTCTGGCTAATTTGAATCAGGTTTTGGAGGCACAAGAAGTGAATGGATTGTCCTTGTGTTTCCAAATCTTGGCAGGTGTTAATGATTTTGTCAAAATAATATTCAGCCATGGGCTTGGCTTCCAGCTGCATGTATACGTAGGCCGTCATCAACAACCAATAGGCATTGTAGGTATCACCGGGATTGTCTTCAACATAGCTTGTAAGAAAAATTATCAGCTGATTGTATTCTTTTGCAGCTAAAAGATTGTTTGCAATACGATTGATGATGGTATATCTACTTTCCGGAGGTAAATTTTCTTGTTCTAGAAGGGTGTAAAGCTGTTGTTGTGTTTCGGAAAAGGTTGATGCTGCATCGCAACCGGTAACGAAAATAACTGCAAATACGCTTAATAGAATTCTTGCAGTGAACAGAGTGATGGTTCGTCGCATTTTTTTATTTTATCATGGTCATAGGTTATTGGCAAGACGGCCATCATAGTGTATTCTATTGTGAAATCATGTGTCCAAGGGGGGCAAAGGAATATGGCCGAGCATCAGAATCTGAATAAACAGAAGCAAAAATCTTCCTTTACTTTGCTCTTGGGGATGGGAATTGCATGCATATTGTTGGGTTTTATTCTTTTAGTTGCTCTTTCTGTCGATGTTGAATATAACTTTTCTACTTTCCGTCATTTAATTTGGGCTGCCCTTGGTGGGGTTTTTCTCTTTGTAGCCATTGTCAAACTGCAAAAAAAATCCTTGTTTTGTGTTGCTCTTTTTTTGTTGATGACGGGTATTCTGTTTTTTTTTATTGATACGAAATTTATTCCCTATTCCTTAGATGGATTATGGCCCGTAGTTGTTATTTTTGGTGGTATTTCATTTTTTGTATCGGGGATTTTTGTTCACAAGGGAATTAAAGCTTCCCAGTTCATTCCTTCTCTTGCCTTGATTTTATTGGGAACTTTCTGCCTCTTATTTTCTCTCGATATTATAGAAGAACCCTTCTTGCAATTGGCCAGTCGTTGGTGGCCCATTGTTTTGGTTATAGCTGGTGTTTGTTTGATTGTTTTATTCTTCGTTTGGAATACTCATAAAATTCAGCTGGAAGATGTGGAAGATGATTTCAATGATTTGGATGACATAAGTTGATGTTCATTGTTCCTCGTTCCGATTTTTATTTTAGATTACAAAGCTTGTTTCTCTTGCTTCTTGGTGTCTTTGTTTCCTGTGGAAGCACTCCCACGGTAGAAGCTCCTGTTGTAGAGCCTACTGTAGCCACACCCTTGTTCGTGCCAGAAATAGAAGATCAGGGATTTTTTGCTTTTTCTGATAAAAGTATTATGAAGGACATGGAAATTGGTTCCCCAGCTGCCATTCGTCGTGCGGCGGCTAAAATAAGAAATCCTTCTACCCAGCCAGAAAAAGTAATTCTTGCTGTGGCCTCATCCCTTATGACCATTGTGTGGCCTTCGGAACAAAACTCTATTTCCATGCCCTCAGATATTGCTGCAAATGCCTATACAGGCGCAATTGAGTCTGCAAAAATGGGTATTTACGATGTGAATACAGGTAACACTGACTTTTTTACCATGGTGTTGCCTTCTTTGGTATTACTGACTTCCTATAATCAAACAGATTATTATAGTCAGGCTCTTGCCACCTTGTCGGCAGCCTTGAAAATGCGACCTGATTCTGTGTTGGTACAGTATCTTTTAGGTACCCTGTATCAGAAAATGGGCGATTTGAACTCTAGCGTACAAATGTTTGAAAAGGCTGCTGAAACTACGGAACAATGTTTTGAAACAAATTATGCACTTGCTCAGGTGCTTTTCTTGAAGGAAGAGTATGGGCGGTCACAAGAAATTGCCAGCCGAATGCTACAATCTTTTCCGGGAAATCTTAAGCTTTTGAAACTGCTTTCCGAAATTGCCACCCAAACAGGAAATTATACGCTTGCAGAAAGCTATATCAATCAAGTGCTTCAGCAAGAACCGGAAAATTCCCAGTTTTTGTTGTTGCGGGTAGAGGTTTTACTTGATCAGGGTAATTACGTAAAGGCTGTTTCTTTTTTAGATATTTATGCTCGGGTAGATAAATCTTCTAAAAACTATCTCTTGTTGCGGTCACGCATTCAAAATGAATGGAATAAAAATCCCGTTGCTGCCGCTGCCACGGTGGAGCAAGCTTTGGAATTATATCCCAATGATTCAGAGGTCATTTTGGCTGCTGCCAATTTAGCTGCTGTAACTGGTAACACTGTGCAAGGAAAAACTGCAGGAGAATTAGCGGAGGAAATTCTAGTGCGGGAGCCAGAAAATGATACTGCCATTTTCATTCGTGCAAAAGATGCTCTTGCCCGCAGAGATTGGGATACAGCTTATTCAAACACCGCACGGTTGATGGAAAAAGATACTATTAGTCTTGTTCAAAAATTACTCCATATTCAAGCCTGTCTTGGAGCAAATCAAGTGAAAGAGGCTCAGACAGAAGTGAATCTCCTGTATCAACAGCATAGAGATTCAGATGATGTAAAGGAATTATATATTCGTGTGCAGGCAGCCGCTGGAAATAAAGGGGAGGTGCGTTCTCTTATTGCCGGCATGTTGCCCAGTGCTTCTTCTCAGCTGAAAAGTTTTTTGTATTACCAAAGGAGTCTTCTGGCTACCAATGATACTGATAAATTGGCGGATTTGCGTCAAAGTCTTACTGCAAATCCCAGAAATACAGAAGCTCTGTTTGAGTTGTATCAGTATTACTTTGATCGTAAAGATTATAGAAAGGCACAGTATTATTTAAAGCAGGTTGTGGCTTTGAATACTAATGATGAAGAGATTTTGCAGCTTAATGCAGAGTTGGATGCTTTATTGAAATAAGTTGTTGTAGATAGTACGATAAAAGGTATTCTGAAATAAAGGACCTGGAGGTTTTATGGAAAAGTATGTATGCAAGATTTGCGGTTATGTCTATGACCCAGAAATTGGCGAACAAAATGAGGGAAATGTTCCATCTATTGCTGCAGGAACAGATTTTGCGGATATCCCAGATGGATGGGTATGTCCCCTGTGCGGTGTAAAGAAAAATTACTTTGAAGTTGTACAAGAGTAAAGAAAAAGGCCATGCTTGATAGGGTTTTACCAAGCATGGCCTATTTTTATAGAAGGTTTACATCATGTCTTGAATTGATTCAAACGGGCTGAAATATCATCGATAGTAAAGCCCATCTTTTCAGAAATATCTGCCAAAATATTTCCTCGGTCAGAAATACGATGAGCATCTGTATCCATTTCTTCCATGGTGGCAGAAATTGTTGCTGTAGAAGATTGCAATCTGCGGATTTCGTCGAGAATCTGTTTGTTTTCGTTAGTCATTTCTTGGGATGAACTTCGTACATCAATGGTACTGTCATTGAGCAATTTTAGTACATGACCAATTTGTTGTGAACCAGATGCCTGTTCATTCATGGCACTTCTCATTTGAGAGACAAGATTGTTGGTTTCTTGGATCTGGCTTGATACAGAAGCAAATACCTGGCTTGATTCTTCGGAAACTGTTACAACCTCTTCGATAGAGTTATGAATATGGGTCAACTGATTACCGATATTTCGAGATTGCTCGGAAGAGGTTTCTGAAAGCTTACGGATTTCATCGGCAACAACGCTGAATCCCTTTCCTGCATCTCCAGCATGGGCAGCCTCAATAGCGGCATTCATAGCCAACATATTTGTCTGTTCTGCAATGGAAGCAATAACGGTGTTTGCTTCATGAAGCATTTGTGATTGCCGCTCAATTTCCATAATTCGCTGGTTTACATCGTATTGTTTTTCATTTCCAGTTTGAATATCGGAGGTAAGGCTCTGGAAGGAAACGGCCATACGTTCCATGGAATTACTTACATTGTTAATGCTTGCCAACATTTCTTCTACAGCAGCAGAAGCTTCTGTTACTTGGGTGGATTGGGTTTGAATCCTGTCTTCCAATATGTGAATATTTGAGGTAATTTCGTTTACAACAGAGGCTGTTTCTGCAACACTACGAGTTTCTTGGGCAATCTCTCCATTAATCTTTTTAATGTCGGCTGCAATCTGGGTAATGGAAGTTGCTGTTTCAAAGGTACTGGCTCGCAGTTCGTTTCCAACGTTTTCTAGCTGGTTTTTTGAAAGCTGAATACTGCTAATAATATGCTGAACCTTTTCTATAAAGTTGTTAAAACTAATCGTTACTTCCATAACCTCTTTCAAAGATCTCATCTTGAGGCGATGTGTTAAGTCTGCATCTCCACTAACAAGTTCTTCTGCTGCAACTTTAAGCTCGTGCAAAGGACGTACCAATACGTATTGCAAGATAACGATATAGACTACGGCTGCAATAATCATCATGAGAACAAAGAGCATTCCAGCCTTCCAAAGTAAGGAGTGGAGGGGACCTGCAAATTCGTTAGCAGCAACAGAAGAAACCATGAGCCAATTTGTTTCAGTTAGATGAATGTAAGAAACATAGATTTGCCCTGTAGGGGTGTTTACATCTACAATTCCCGACTGATTGAGGGAAATTTGATCTTTGATAGAATAGAGGGAGTCCCTTGATTCTTCAAAGGGATTGTAGTTTAGGATTTTAGTTGTATCTTTATCTACCACAACTAAACCATTTTTCTGTAAAAGAATGGTAGATCCTGTTGAACCGATTGTAATGCTGTTAATTTTTTCTGATAACTCTGCAACTTTTACGTTTGCACCTAAAATGGCTTGCATCTGTCCATCAACTACAACTGGAACAGCTACAACAACAGCTAACTGGCCGTCAGCCCTACCAATTAAAGGATTGGAAATAACGGTGCGTTTTACATCAAGGATTTCCCAGAAATAATCTCGGTCTGCGATACTTCCAGAAGTTCCCAAGGGAGAATACCAATCTCCTTCCAAATCACTGACCCAAAAGCTACTATAGTCTGGCATGGGGCCATTAGCTCCTAACATTTGAATTAGGTATGCATTGATGGCCTGGGAATCGAGACTTTTCAGGGTAGGAGTGCTTGCTAAGGTTTCTACTTCAGCAACCTTTAGCGCCAGCCAATCATCTGTTTCTTGTGCAATGAGCTCTGTGGTACTCATAAGCTTTGTGTGTGTCTGGTCAAGAATCATTTCTTTTGATGTACGATAGTTGATGATGGACACAACAAGGAAGAGTGCCGTTGTAGTGATAAGGGTAAGGGTAAGGATTACTGAACGAATACTTCTCATAAAGAAACCTCCATGGCGGAATGTATTCTCCATTATATCAAAAGAAGAATACATTCACAATAAAATAGTATATGCCTATTTTGTCAATAATTTAGTTTTTTAGGATGATTGCTTTGCAACAGGCTTTCTGTTTTTTAAGGAATCTATCCAAACTTCAAATTCTGTGACTTCCAAGGGCATGGAGAAAATGTAACCTTGAATCATGTCGCAGCTTGTTTTTCCCAAATAGGAAAGTTGTTCATGGGTTTCAATCCCTTCTGCAACAGTCTTGATACCCAGTTTTTCTGACATTCCCATAAGACTTTCCAGAATAGTCTTTGACTTTTCTGTAGAAATATCCATAAAGAATTGACGGTCGAATTTGATGGTATCTATATCAAATTCTTTCAGGAGTCCTAAGGATGAGAATCCAACACCAAAGTCATCCAAGGAACAGAGGAATCCCAAATCATGCATTTCTTCCAGACTCTTTTTTACAGAACTAAATTTTTCAGTTTCAAAGAAGATTGATTCTGTAAGCTCAAAATCAATGATGCCTGCTGGAATACTGTAATCTGCTGCGAGTTTGGCAAAGGTATCTAAGAATTCTGGATTATGGAAATAATGTTGTCGAGAAAGATTTACGGATATAGGCATGAGGAGGCGACTTTGACCTTGCCACCGATTTATTAGCTGACACACTTTTTCAAACATGTACAAATCTAGTTGGCAAATTTTACCATTGTTTTCAAAGAGGGGAATAAAGTCTGAAGGAAAGATAACTCCTTTTTTGGGGTGAATCCAACGCACTAAGGCTTCTGCTCCACAAACGATTCCTGTTTCCAGATGAACTTTTGGTTGTAGATAGAGTTTGAAGTCTTCATTTTTTATGGAAGCTTCAAAAAGCTGATCCATTTCTTGATCTTTCAGCAACTTATCGGTAAATTCCTTTTTATAAAAGACGCAGAATTTGTTTTCCTGAGCTGCCAAATCGTTTGCCAAACGGGCGTGGTCTTGTGTAAGGATTATTTCCTTGCGAGGATGTTCTACAATACGAACGCCACAACTGAATTCAAGGAGGTATGATGTATTTCGTTGCTGATTAAAAGAATTCAATTCGTCGTACATGGCTTTGAGACGATTTTCTATTATTTCTGGCACATGCTCTCTCATACAGATAAAGAAGCGGTCTGCAGTGGCCCTTCCAATAAATTCATTGTTTTTAAGGGAATTCTTGATGGTTTTATGTATGTGACGCAGGGTTCTATCGCCAGCTTCTTTTCCATATTTCTGGTTGATAAGCTTAAAATTCTTTATATTAATGAGCACAATGGAGTAGGTGCTAGGTCGTGCTTTTGCAACGATTTCCTTAAATCGTAATTGAAAGCCTTCATTATTTAAGCCTTGGGTAACTTGATCATAGAATGCAATGCGCTCCATATCGTGCTTGTTTTTCTTATAAGAAAGGAAGGCTGTAATGGTAATGAGGGCAAACAAGCTGATTGCCAGAACAGAAACAATAAAGGTGATTATAACATATTTATAGGAATCAACTGCAATTTGGTTTTCTGGAATAAAGGTAATAACACCCCAGTCATTGATTCCCAAGGGATTGTAGCTGATGATAATATTTTCATGATTTACTTCATTTTTTGCTGTGTAAACGGCTGATTCAAGATTTGCTATGTCATGTCGCAGTTTTTCTAAGATGATTTTTGTTTCTTCGGTATTTTCAAAAAGGATAAACTCATCAAGGCGTGCATTATCGGAAAGATGATCGCCGGTGGGGGCTGCCACAACCTTGGTGTTCTTGTCAATGATGCAACTAATAGAATTTTTATTCAAGGATTGCAATTGCATTAAATCTTGAAAAGTGTTTTTGTTGCGCGTCCCAATCAAAAGTCCCAATATTTGCTTTCCATCAAAGATTTGTTGTGTGTAGTAGAGGTTTCCAGCTTCATCGTGGGTAATGCAAGAGTGCTCAGGATTTTCAAGGTCATGCAAGAGATGCAGGTGGGGGAGGTATACTTCGTGGTAAGGAACATGAAAGTATGAGTCTTTAATTTCCTTATCCATATCGTCTATACCGATAAAATACAACTCACTGAATATACTTAACTCTGCCTTTCTTTTTAAGAAGTCTTCAAGTAGTTTGCTGGTTGCAGTGCTATTGGTTTGTATCAAGGAATCTGCAATCATGTTCATGTTGAGAATTCTGGTGTTAAATTCCTTATTGATGTTGGATGTGTGTTGAAAGGTTAGGTCATGGGCAAATTGTGTTGCTCTTTGGGTAATAAATTGTCTGAGATAGGTAGTATTGAAAAGCAAGGTAGAAGAAACAGCAGTAAATACAACAATGGA
>JAZQSR010000201.1:0-4386 GCA_045630225.1 Treponema sp.
ATATCTCCCCCGTCACGGTGTTTCGGCCCGGGCGGGTGGGGATTTTTATAGAATGAGGATGCAGTTGTGGAATACTACTGCCTGATGGTGAGGACGGGAAGTGAGGCTGAATACAAGAAGCAGGCTCAACAAGTTCTTGCAGATCATGGAAATACGGCAAGCCTGTACTTCTTTCAGCGGCGGCTCAAGAAGGGAAAGGGAGATTTCTTTGACGCTCCCTTGTTTCCCAGCTACCTGTTTTTGCAGGTGGAAGCCTTAACGGCAGAGATTTTCGATCTGCTGAGAAGGGTAAAGAATTTTTGCCGCCTTTTGCCCAACAACACCGCTCCCCAGATGATTCGTGGAGCCGCCTTGGAAGAGCTGAAGCTTTTTATGGGACAGGGGGAATACTTGGGGATTTCCAAGGTGGTGTTTCTGCCGGGGAAAAAGATACGAGCCATATCCGGCCCCATGATGGGCTTGGAGGGCAACGTCTACAAGGTAAACAAAAAGAAAAAACAGATTACGGTGATTTCCAGCCTGAGTCCTGACGGTAAAAAGTTTGACCTTTTGTACCAGGATGCAGAACTACTGGAGGAATGAAGCTAGGAATCTGGTGATACAAGATGCAGCCGTGGATAGGATTCACGAGGGGTGGTTTGGCCCATGAATCCAGCGGCGAATAGATTTTCTTGGAGGTACTCTGAAACCAGTGGGGAAGGGTGCCACTGGGAAAGGTGTATCTTGGTGGGAAGATTGTGGATTAGATCTAGTATTAGTTTTAAGTTCAAAATAGTATTGGTTTTAAGTTCAAGATAGTATTGGTTTTAAGTTCAAGATAGTACTAGTTTTAAGTTCAAACTGCTTACGTTGATTTTTTATGGAAGAAAAAATACAGAACACGTATAGTTCCTCAACAAAGCGAATCGCTAAGAATACCTTGATGTTGTATTTTCGCCAGATACTCATCATGTTGGTGAGTTTATATACGGTGCGAGTGGTGCTGGCTACCCTCGGAGCGGAGGATTATGGGATTTACAACGTGGTGGCCGGGGTGGTAACTATGTTCAGTTTTTTAAGCACAAGTATGGCCACAGCAAGCCAGCGGTATTTTAGCTTTGCCTTGGGACAGAATGATGAAGTCCAGCTGAAACGATATTTTTCTATGTCTTTTACCATTTATTGCTTGATTGCCTTGGTAGTGGTGGTCATTGCAGAAACCTTCGGACTGTGGTTTGTGGAGAACAAGCTGGTTGTGCCAGCCGAACGTCAACAGGCAGCTTTCTGGATTTATCAGGCATCGGTATTTTCCACCGTCTGCACAATATTGACTGCCCCCTTTATGGCATCCATCATCGCCCACGAGGACATGAATATTTATGCCTATGTCTCGGTGGTGGAAGTGGTGCTGAAGCTGGGTATTGTATTCTTGCTGTCGTTATTTCCAGCGGACAAGCTGATTGTCTATGGCCTTTTGATGGCGGCGGTTGTATTTGTGAATACGGCAATTTACAGAAGTATCTGTGCTAGGAAATATGTGGAGTGCAGGTTCTCCTTCTTTTGGGATAAGGGATTATTCAAGGAGCTGGTGGGTTACACCGGATGGAATATGTTCGGTGCTTCTGTGGGAGTTTTTAAGAACCAGTTAGTGAATATTGTACTCAATCAGTTTTTTTCTCCTGTTGTAAATGCAGCTAGGGGAATTGCCTACCAGGTGAATGGGGCAGTAAACAGCTTCTCTCAGGGGTTTTCCACTGCGGTGCGTCCACAAATCATTAAAAGCTATGCAAGTGGGAATAAGGATGAGATGTTGGCATTGATGTACAAAAGCTGTAAGGCCACGTTCTTCCTCATGTATGTATTTACCTTACCACTATCACTGGAAATGCCCTATGTGCTTGGCCTATGGTTAGGGAATGTACCTGAGAATGCAATCCTTTTTACTCGTCTTGCCTTGTTGGATGCATTGATAGATTCCGTGAGCTATCCCTTGATGACAGCTGCCCAAGCAACAGGGAGAATTGGTTTGTACCAGTCTGTAGTGGGTGGAATTCTATTGTTGAATGCACCTGTCTCTTATCTTGTGCTAAAGTTTGGAGCTCCTCCTTACGGTGTTTTTGTGGTAGCCATTGTCTGTGTTTTAGTAGCCACTGTAGCACGACTAATAATTTTAAAATCATTGATAGGTTTTTCCCTGACGAAGTTTTTGTCCAAGGTGATTATTCCTGTGGTGGCAGCTTCTGTTGTAGCTTTGGCAATTTCATTGGTTTGTTCCAAGGCTGGGAGACAAGGTTTTTTGCGATTGTGCAGTACAACTGTAGTATCAGTGCTTTGTCTTGGACTAAGTGGATTTTTTATCGCCCTTACAAAAGACGAGCGGAAATGGGTTTTGTCCTTGGTAAAAGGAAAAAGGTAAAAAAAGGTAAAAATATGAAAATAGAAAATCTTTCAACTTGTACTGGCTGCTCCGCTTGTTATGCTGCTTGTCCCCACGGGGCAATCACCATGAAGCAGGACAGGGAAGGATTTTATATTCCTGTAATCACGGAAAATCTTTGTACCCAATGTGGCCTGTGTGACAAGACCTGTCCTGTCTTGGAGCCTGCAAAGCCAGTTGCGGGAGAAAGCAAGGAATTTGCAATAATCAACCATAATGAGATTATCCGCAGAGAAAGCTCCAGTGGCGGGGTGTTCACGGCCATTGCACGCCAAGTGCTTGACAAGGGGGGAGTGGTATTTGGTGCCAGATACGATGATAACCTTGATGTAGTTCACGGCTGGACAGAGGATGAGGCTGGATTGAAGGATTTCAGGGGATCTAAATATACCCAAAGCAATCTGATGGAGAGCTTTAGAGAATGCAGGGATTTTTTGAAGGCCGGAAGATTGGTCTTGTTCAGCGGAACTCCCTGCCAGATTGCAGGATTGCAGTCGTTTTTACGAAAACCCTATGAGAACTTGCTTCTTGTGGATTTTATCTGCCATGGCGTTCCTTCGCCTAAATTATGGCAGGAGTATAAAAAATTCCACGAAAAAAAGTCCGCTTCGCGGATAGTGAGAACTGCTTCTAGGCGCAAGGATTGCGGCTGGAAGCAGTACTCACTGGCGTTCACCTTCGTTGACGCCAGTGAGTACTGCCAAACTTTAAACAAGGACTATTACCTTCAACTCTTTTTAAGGGATATGTGCTTGATGAATAGCTGTTACCAGTGCGGCTTCAAGACACAGGGCGATTGTCGTCGTCCTGCTGACATTACTTTGGCGGATTTTTGGGGAGTGGGGAAGGAATATCCTGAATTGGATGATGACAAGGGAACAAGTCTTGTGGTGGCTCATTCTCATGAGGGGCAGGAGCTCCTTCATAATCTAGAGAATTGCCTTGTGAAGGAAATACCTGTGGAGTCAGGAATAAGATACAATCCTTCATATTATAGTTCTTGCAAGAAACCTTCAGGAAGAAATACCTTCTTTGATGCCTTGGCTGAAGTAGAGCAGGAGAAAAAGGATGTTTTGTGGCTGTACAAGAAGTATGGCGTGGATAGTTTTCCTTTGCGGGTATACAAGTTTGCACGGCGATGCGGAGGAAAGATGCTGCGAATGTTGGGGATCAGGAAGTGAAAAGTCTTGTTTTCAATAATTCCCAGAAAAGACTACCTTACTTTGATTTTATAAGAGGTGTTGCCATCATCATGGTGGTAGCAATCCATACCTTCAGCCAGTGTTATACAACGGATGCTTTGTCCATAGTAGGTGTAGTGCTGAGGAATATCATGAATTGTGCTGTTCCCCTGTTTTGTGCCTGTTCTGCCTTTTTTCTAATAAATGAAGATCTTGAGAATGGACGCTATAAAAACTTTTTGATTAGGAGAATTAGCCGAGTTTACATTCCCTGTCTTTTTTGTGGACTGCCCTATTTTCTGAATGATGTCCTTTCTGGAGAATTGTTCTGGAAAGCTCTTGTAAAATACTTGACCTGTTCCTATGGTGTATTTTATTTTGTCGCATTGATTATACAGTTTTATGTCTTGTTACCCCTGTTCCAGAAAATAAAGTTTTTAAGGAACAAATGGTTGGGTTTTGGAATAAGTTTTATTTGGGTAGGCTGTTATGTTTATGTTGTTAGTACACGAACAGTTGTACCACTTATCTTGTATGCAGGAGTGATATTTTGTTGGTGGCTTTATTTTGCCATCGGTGCATCCTGTGGTATGGAAAGTGATGTTAATAGCAGAAATAGAATTATAATAATCGCTTTATGCGTTCTATCTCTGATATTAAGCGTTATTGAAAGTTATTTTAGGATGGATGCAACAGATTCTTTGACGGGGGTGGGCATTAAGCCTTCATCGCTATTGTTTTCATTCTCAGTATGTCTGTTCGTGTATGGGAAGTCGGATCGTAGCCATG
>JAZQSR010000202.1:0-6032 GCA_045630225.1 Treponema sp.
CCCCAAGTCATAGGCTAATCCAAAGCACATTAAAGTAAGTAAGCCAGCATTGATAAAAGCTGAACCAATACCACCTACAACAAAATAATCGGTGATTAAGAAGTCTGGTTCTATCATCAAAGTCCAGATACCAGGAATAATGGTCTCCAGTGGCTGCAGGAAACAACCTGCAATGATAAAAAAAACAGGCATCCCAGCCAACAATAAATATTGTGTTTTTCTAGACACACCTTCACGTGCTAATCTATTTATCACCAATACCTCCAACTCAGGGCTTATTGTATTATAACTGGTAAAATTACAAATTAGCAAATAAAATTCTATCGTTTTAAATGTGTAAAATATCTGTCCTAAAAACTTAAAAAAGCTGGATATTTCACCAGCTTTTTTTTTAAGTTAATTAGGATGCAGAAAGAGAAAAATATACGGCAAAAAAGTGGAAAACACTTCCAAAGATTGTGAAAATATGCCAGATGCAATGCATCCACTTGATTTTTTTCAATGCGTAGAAAATACAGCCCACCGTGTAGGCAATACCACCAGCCACTACAAGTTTCAGACTCAGGGAATTCAGATTTTGCACCATGGGTTTAATGGCAAAAACCACCAACCATCCCATCAAAATATAGGTGACAACAGAAAGTACCCTCATTCTGCTTCCAAAAATGGCATAGAAGGTCATACCAGCCACAGCCAATCCCCAAATCACACCGAACAAGGTCCATCCTACAACACCCCGGAGAGTGGTAAGACAGAAAGGCGTGTAGGTTCCTGCAATCAATAGATAAATAGAAGAATGATCAAAGATAGCGAAAACTTTTTTTGCACCATAAGGAGTTAGTGCGTGATACAAGGTGGACATGAGATACAAAATTACCAAGGACGCCCCAAAAATGGCAAAACTGGTAACATAAAAGCCCTTTTCTCCAGCGGGGGCCAATAAAACTGCTCTAACCACCAAGAGCACCGTAGCAGCAACTGCAAGCCCTGCACCAATTCCGTGGGTTATAGAATTAAAAATCTCTTCTCCAATGGAATATCGCTTAGGAATGGTGGCTTCATAGGCCTTTCGTTCCGCCCGTTGCTGGGCCTTTTCTATTTTTTTTGCAGCCTTGGCAGGCTTTAAGGCGGCGTAACACTCCATCTGAATACGATGGATTTCTTCCTTTGCAGAGGTCTTTACCGCCTTAATCCGATTCCTAGACTCTTCCTTAATATCTCTAATTTGCTGTTCAGAGACTCCCACCTCTGTATCTGTCTTTGACATGAAATACTCCTCAGTCTCATCAGTGTCACTAGGATTTAGGACGCTGCCGCCGTACCTCGTACAACAACACACCAGTAGCCACAGACACATTCAAACTATCCAAGCGGCCACAGGTTGGAATAGAAACAATGGAATCACACTGCTCTTCCAGAAGACGACCAATGCCCTTTCCTTCGCTGCCCATGACAAGAGCAACTTTTACTGGAAACTGCATTGTGGTAGCAGAGCTACCTCCAGCGTCGGCACCGTATACCCAAAAGCCAGCCTCTTTAAGCTGCTCCGTCACCCGAACGAGATTGGCAACAGTGGCAACAGGAACCCAAGCACTAGCTCCAGCACTAGCTCTGGCAACAACCTCGTTTTCCAAGGGATCCTTCAGGCCTCTACGTTCAGGCATTACCACCAAATCCACCCCAAACTGGTCACAGCTACGAAGGATTGCACCTACATTATGGGGATCGGTAATGGAATCCAGCACCAGAACAAGGGCCTGCTCCCGTGGAGTTTTAATCCACTGGGAAAAATCCACTAGGTTCTGTGGGTCAGCAGACTCACCTGCTAGACGCAGCAAAAGACCTCGGTGATCCTGAGCTGTTTCAGGCAAGGATGAAACCAAGGAGTCCAGCACCTTCTTTTCCACCTGAGTGGAAGCGACACCAGCTTCCTTGGCCTGAGCTAAAATCTTTTTTACACGAGGCCCGGGATTTGCATACAGAAGCTCCCATTCGCCTTTTGTTTCAGTTGAACGGAAGCTCCGCAAACGCTCTTCAATGGCATGAAAACCAGAAATATATTTATCTGCCACAGCAGGCCTTGTATTTCTTTCCAGAACCACAGGGACAGGGCTCATTGCGACCAACCTTTCGCCCCTCACGAACAACAGTTGTAGTCTTCAAGCTACCGGTGGAATACATCCACTTTCCTTCAATCTTCTTGAAATAACCTGTTTCGTGATGTACATCCCTCAGCCCCTTACGACTGTAGGTTGCCTGGAATTCCACGAGACCTTCAGTATCCTCTGTTCCACCTTTTTCTGTGCGGAGAATCTTGAGACCATACCATGTAGACTCTTCGCTCCAAGCCTTTGTAGCATCTCGGTCAATGTCAGTCTTATCACCAACTGCTTCACAAGTGTCAATAATAAAGTCGATTTCATGCTTTTCGTAGGCAGAATATCGAGCCCGCATCAATTCTTCCGCAGTAGCGGCAAGTTTAGTTCCCTTAATAATAGGTTCACAACAAGCTGAATACTCCCGGCCAGAACAGCAGGGACAAGTAGTTTTTTCGTTACTCATGGTGAGAGTATACCCATTTTTTAGGCTCATGTTCAATATGTGTTAGAAACCAAGACGGAATCCCACTCCTACACCAAGACCAGCCCCCATAAAACTTCTGATAAAATTACCAGACCTACTGGAAACGGAAAATGCCAACTCTAGAGCTCTCAGGTTAAAAACCAAGTCCAACTGCTGAGTCCACATTCGCTGGTTGTATCCTGTATTCAATGTAAGATTGAATAAATGACCTCCCATTTTACACATTCGTAATAAATGAATACCAGCTCCAATATTAAAATTCACATAAAATGGCTTGTTAATTACAAAATCCAAGTTACCTCGAACATTGAACAACTCTCCAAAAGGGCGATACGAAGCAGCAATTCCAATTAAAGTAGGTCTACGAACAACTTGAGCATCATTCAAATGAATTGATTTTTCTGGCATTTCTACAGTTGGAAAGGATTTTTTCGATATTTCTGAATTTGAGTTCCCCAAGGAATCTAATAACTCATTACTATCATATTCGAAGGATGCAGAAATAGCAGTCTTATATTCCAATTTTCCTAGAATAATTGGGATATTCTTCACAGATACTCCTAAATCTAAAAAAGAGAATAAGGGATATTCCGCACCAAGAGAGAAATCCAATCCCATGTTGTTTATATTTAGTACGCGGTTTATATCGATAGCAGTAAATTGATCGATTCCAATGATTGAATACATTGCAACATCTGCATTAGTCTTTACTACGGTTCCACCACCTGGCACAGGAGTTGCGGTAACAGCAATTTCCGTGGAGGGAATATAGACGACTGGTAGGAAAACGGCAGGAGAAAAGCTGAAACCTATTTTCTTGATAAAACTTTGGAAGGAAAGTCCAGCTTGAGCATACACTAATGTATCAATACCAGCTCCAATCTCTACAGAATGATTCCCGCTAGAATTTCCTTTGCCCAAGAAATCCACAAGCCCTTGAGACAAGTTCAATTCACCTGTACCATCAAGCCCACCAAAAACACCAAACCTAAAAATGGAACCGATATTGAGATTCATTATCACATTAGCATTCACGTCAAAATTTATATCAAGGCCATTTTTCAACTTATCAGACATTTCAGAAAAGTCTACCACAAGAGTTTCCTGAAAAAAATCACCAATTGGAAACCAGTTATTCGCAACAGCAACATCTACATCAAACCCTAATTCAAAATAACGATGGGGAGGATTTAGTTCTGCATGAAGTCCACAGAAAGTACAAAACCACAAAATGATACAAATCAACTTTTTCATTTTACTTTCCCTCCGTAAAACTATAGGTGTAATTAATATCAGTAACAGTGGCAACTGTTAAACTAAAATCAATATTTCCCCCTTTCTTTAAGATAAAATCTTGTCCTTCTGTTGTATCTGGAAGATAAATATATACAGAAGGAGCAAAAGGATATGTGTTCAAAATTCTATCAACATCAGTTTGATCTAAGGTAATTTTTGAACTACCTTGTCCTTCAGCTATGCTAAAGAACTTACTAATTCCAGATTCAACATCAGATAACCATGCCCCCATCTCCATTCCCAAATCATTAGTATAGCCAACTTCTAATGTCATTGACTGTACCTGACTAAGTAATTTGTTGAGTTCATCATCCTTTGACCAAGGTTTTTCTCGTTTGAATAAATCAGTAGAGCCGTCCGCCCCAGCAACATTAATATTTGCCAGTTTAAATATATCAATAAAAACACCGGAACCTTCAAAAGGATTACCAACAAGAGGTGTTGACTTGGAAGAATCTATTTTCAAATCGAAGGGGAGTGTCATAATCATAACAACAGAAAGACTCTGTTCCCCTTGCACTTGCTCCTTTTGTATAGTCACCTCATCTGCATTCAAGGAATAGTCAAAAGAAAGAGAAGCTGGTCGATTCTCCATAACTTTTTGCAAAGCCTCGCTAAAATCGCAACTAGCCTGAGTCGGCTCCAAAGAACTTTTCCAAGCACCTTCAGAAGGAATTTCTGGTATTACCCCTTTTTTCAGAATACCTTTGTTCTCCTCGCTACCAAGCACGTAATCCCCATTTAATTTCATGTATCCCTTCATTTGAAACTTATCTAGAGGTGCGTTCAAATAGAGATATGCACCTAAATTCTGAAAACTAATACCTTCTGGTACCTTGCTCCAAATTTCAGACAAATCAATAGGCTTCTCTCCAGTAGCGGGATAGGAACCTTCATAAGGCTTCTCTGTTTTAATTGTTGCTTCTTGCCAATCCACAAAGAAGGCTACAGAACCACCTACAGTATAGGTTTCTTCAGGCTTCACATTCCGTACAGTAAAAGAATCTGTATCCACATCATAACCTGGCAACCCTACCTGCATCTCTATATTCAAGTTAGAAGTTTCAGATGGTTTTACAGTTACATTAGTTCCCGTAAATTCTTGTGTGGAACTACCATGAACAAATGTTTTCGTAACATTAGAAAAATTCAACTGGCTGGAAGAAACCGTAACTTCAATATCATTACCTTCTGGCAAACCATTATTCAATGTGACATTAGCACCAATAGAGTTAAATTTAATACTAGACACCATTTTGGTCATTTCCTCTGGAAAAGGAGTTTCCGAATGTACATTCAAATCTGTACCAGTAGGAACTTCCATAGTAACAGAAGTAAAACCTTCATTCAGATTTAATTCCATATCAACCGTAACTCCAATTCCTTGCTCAGGTATCTGGGTGCCAGCTGTCATTGAAGAAGCAATACTGATACTTCCTCCTATAGAAAACCTTCCAGAGGCAATAGTCTTATCAGATAAATCTGCAGAATATCCTGTACCATTAGCATCTTTCTGGAACTTAACCTTTTCACCACTTCCTGGTAAGGTAACAAAAATATCTACATTAGAAACAGAGATTCCCTCCACAGTGGGAGTCAAAGCAAGGAAAATTTTATTTCTAGAGGCTAAAGTAGCAGACACAAGACCTTCTGAATTTAGATAAAATTCTCGTTCCCCAATTGATAATTGAGAGGACTCGGACACAACAGAGTTTAATGCAGTAGCTTCATCCTCGGTCAGTTTTTTTCCAACAAAACTATTTCCACTGGGGATGCCTACAATCTGAGACTCTAAGTTCACATCAAATTTTGGAATGGTAAATTCAACTTCAGGAATAGATGTGTTTAACTGAGACATATCCAGCTTTCCAAGATATTCATCAAAATTGAGGGGCATATTTAAAACTGGATAATACATTAAAAAAGTCATAGCTTCATTCTGACCTCCAGTATAATCATATACCTTGAATTGAGAATTCTTTCCCAATAAATCTGAAAGTTTTTCAGCAGATAAAAGATCCTTAACCTCAATCTTTTTGCCACCGATAGGAGCATAAATAGAAGGGGCTGCCTTAATCTGAACCTTGTTAAACAAGGTTACATTGTTACAGCCTAGAATAAGAAGACAAAAATAACACAAAGCAAATCCCAAT
>JAZQSR010000203.1:0-2399 GCA_045630225.1 Treponema sp.
ATAAACGCTTTTTGCGTGGGAACCCCTGGTAGCGGCAAATCGGTATTACTGCTTGGTTGGCTGTATTCCATGATGTTTCGTGATGAAATTGCAAAGAAAGGTCATAGTAAGCCAGGAAGAGCCTTCAACTATTTTCTAGTGGATATAAAGGGTGAACTGTACGAAAAGCTGCTGGGCATAAAAGCAAAGGACTACAAAGCCAAGGATTACCCCGATTTTCATGTGGTTGCCCCTGCTGTTCCCGAATCCTGGGGCTACGATGTTTTTTATAAAATTCGCCGCAAAGATGCAACAGAAACAGAGATTATCAAAGCAGTCACCGATATTGCGGATGCCCTGGTAGTTGCAACAAGTGAGAACACATACTTTAGTGACAATGCCAAGAAGATTTTGTCGGGAATCATGCTATGGGGTATTTCCCTGGGCTATGATTTTCTTCCCATTATCCAGACCCTTATGCGAACAAATCTGAATGAACTGCTGACCGCTATTGTTGCCGATGCTGAGAGCCAGAACATGGGTGTTGTATTGGATAAGCTCAAGGGATTTGTGGGTAAAGAGGATAACGAAAGTATTGCCGACATTGAAACAACTTTGAAAACATCGTTGGAAGTCTTCAGCTATCCAGAACTGCAATGGGTTTTACACGAAAATCCCAATAAGACAAGCCCTGCGGTTCTGAGCCAGGGGAAAAATCTGGATTTAGCTATTCACGAATCCATGTTAGTGACATATCAGCCATTCTTCCGATTGGTGACAATGCAAATATTACGGCATTGCGAATCTGAGTTCCATGAGGACGATGACCGCTATACCATGCTTATCTTTGATGAAGCTGCCCGAATAGGAAAAATAAATGGACTTGATGCAGCTATGAGTACCTTGAGGTCTAAACATACTGCCCTAATCTGCCTTTTCCAGTCGCTAAGTCAGTTCAAGGACATATACCCAAGAGAACAGGCAATGACCCTTTTGAATCTGTGTGAACTGAAGTTGTTCTTATCTGGAAGCGGTGACAAAGATACCACAGATTATGTATCGGGGATGGTTGGTGATTATACAACAGACCGTATGAGCTACAAACGCAAAGGTTTTATGGGTGGCAAGAGTGATGGTAACTATTCTCCCGAACGCAGACCGATTGTGGAAGCCCGTGACATGATGGAGCTTCGGGAAAGAGGGGAAGCAATCGCATTTGTGTATGGTAGGTACATTCGCTGTTCTAAGCTACGCTATTTTGAAGACCCATTTATTGCCCCAACTTTGAAAAGACGGCAAGAAGAACTTGCTGCGACAAATAAAACACGGGCTCAAGCTGAGCCTATAAAAGAGGAAAAAGAAAATGAAACAGGAAAGGAAAGACAAGAAGAATGAAAAAATCCAAGAACTGACTGAGAAGCTACAGACAGGCATCCAGGAACTTTATAATTCTGATAAGTACCGTGATTATCTTCGCACTATGGCAAAGTTCCATCATTACAGCTTCAGCAATTCCCTGCTGATATGGGCGCAAAGACCCGATGCTACAGCAGTTGCAGGGTACAGAGCATGGCAGACAAAATTTGAAAGGACGGTCAATCCAGGTGCAAAGGGCATTATGATTTACGAACCATCCAATTTCAAAAGAACGCTGCGAGAAGTTGTGACAGACGAAGACGGTAATCCTGTACTAGACCAGGATGGCAACAAGATTACACGGGCTGTTGAACGCACATTCCCCAGCTTCAAAGTGGGATATGTATTTGCCTATGAAGATACCTCTGGTAGACCACTCCCAAGCATTGTTTCCATCATAGACAAGGATGTGTCCAACTATGATTCTGTGATGGATGCCCTGCGAAAAGTCAGCCCTGCCCCTATCCGTTTTGATTCTGTCAGCGGTGGAGCGAACGGTTACTATGACCTATTGAAAAGAGAAATCGTTGTGAAAGATACACTCCCCCAGGCACAGAAAATTAAAACGGCTGTCCATGAAGTTGCCCACAGTATTCTCCACGATAAAATTGACGGACTTGACCAAGAAGCCAACAAAAGGGAGATGGAAGTTTCTGCCGAATCCGTTGCCTTTGTGGTGTGTAGCTATCTGGGCTTGGACACAAGCGAATATAGTTTCGGATATGTCGGTGGCTGGAGTGCAGGGAAAGAACTGAAAGAGTTGCAGACCAAGATGGAGATAATCAGAAAAGCTGCCAACACCATCATTTCGGGGATAGAAGCTGAAATTATGAAAGAAACCATCGTGGAAGCCGAAACCCAGGAGCAAAAACCAATGATTTCAGAAATGATGGTAACGGTGGTTCAGACAGATAAACCACACAGAACCATATCCCATAGACGGAGGTGAGAAAATGGGCGTAAGACCGATAACAGAACGTGTTGCCGAAGTCAAAGAAAAAAGG
>JAZQSR010000204.1:0-2330 GCA_045630225.1 Treponema sp.
CAACCATTTCGCCCTCATACAAAGTTGTGTCATTGAGTAGATGGATGAATCCGTTTACTCCGTCTATGCGGTCAATGATATATCCATGACGATATTCTTCTAATCCTTCACTATACTCAAACAAATCTGTTCCCTCTCCAACGAGTTTGGATGTTTGTTTGGTACCTGATGCTGTTTTCACATCAAAACTTATTCTTGCTTGTGGTGCAGCTCCATTCTTGCCAGGAATAATCTTTTCAAGATACACGAAGCCATTTGTGGCGGTAGAACCCTGTTGCTTCACGCCCAACACTTCAATCTTTTTGACTAGCTTCTTGTTGAGTGCATCAATAGCATCAAGGCGATATACTTGGTTGTAGATATCCTCCTTACGGTGTGTGGCACTATAAAGCAGAGAGAACAACGGCTTGAACTCCTTCAACTTCTGACGAGTGGCATTGTTACGGTCAGCACCCAATACGCTTTGAGGTTCGTCGATAATCAAGATAGGATTAGTAGCAGCTACTACTTGAAGCGGTACACGATAGCCGAAGTCTTCCAACTGTCGGGTGAATCGCTTGGCATCCTCACCACGGGCATTGAAGGCTTGTGTATTGATAACCATAACGTATATGTTTGGGTTGGTCGCAAAACTCTCAATAGGCGAAAGGTTCTTGCTATCATACACAAAACTTTCCATCGGTTTATTGTACTCCTCAGCAAAGTGCTCTTTCATTATTTCAAGACTTTTCACCACACCTTCACGAATGGCAATGCTTGGCACAACAATGATGAACTTTGTCCAACCATAGAGTTTGTTGAGTTCATACATTGTCTTGATATAGGTGTAAGTCTTACCCGTACCAGTCTCCATTTCAATCGTGAAGTTCAATCCCTCGCCCACAATATTGGTTATCGGTTCAAGGTCTTGACTCATCTGAATCTCACGGATGTTCTGCACCAATGAGTCTTTATCGAGCATTATTGGCTCGTTGCGGAAGGCGGTGATGTCGTAGTCAAACGTGATCTGTCGAGATTCTGTTCTTCCTCTGTCGTAGCGGTAGGCAAAGCCATCGCTATAGCGTTGACCGACGAAGATGTCAGTTACAGCACGGGCTGCATCACGCTGAAAACTTTGATGTTTGAATTTTAGTTTCATAGCAATACCCCATTAGATTACATGAACACGATTCTTTACCACCTCTTCGCTCCATCCGCATTTTTGTTTGAAGAGTTCAAACAAATTCATCTTCAATGGAGCATCACTAAAGCAACTGTCACGGAATACCACTCGTAACGGCATAAGCTCTGCAATAGCGGTAATCACATCCTCGTTTACATCCTCTGCGAAACAAGCCACAAGGTCACCATCGTTTACATTGTAGATAGTCTTGCCTGATACCTTGAAGTTACTCAAAGGTAATGAAAGTTGCACTCCCCAATCGAGCATACAACCAAAGAGCAGGCTCAAATCGGGAGTACCATCCTTGATGTTAGACACTTGTGAAAACAAGTCGGTTTGAGAAAGGTCGTTAGGCGAGAAATAGACATTGTTCATAAAGCTATCCTCGCACTTGAATACACGAAAGCCTGTATCAAGGTTTTGTGCTTCAAGTCCAGTCTCTTCTTTGATTTTCTTTCCTGCACGACGAATGCGTTCTTTACCGATTTCGCAAATATTTTTGTAACCTGCTTTGTAGGCTTCGTTATCTACATCTATTTTTTCAGGTAACTGTACCATGATAAATTTACGAGTTCCACCATCTTCTGCGTTCAACATGAAGACAGATTGTGCTGTTGTTCCTGAACCAGAAAAGAAATCCATAATAATAGCATCTGGTTCACAATAAGTCGAAGCTTTAACAAGAAGTTGAATTAAGGTAGATGGTTTTGCATAATCAAAATAATTTTTTCCTAACAATTTTGTTTGCTCAGTAGTAGCATCCTCATTAGTTCCAACCTTATAGTTGCCTATAGAGAGAAGATTATGCATTTTTTTGATTTCTCCACCTTGTTTAATATGATTTGGTCTAAATGGAATTTTACTTATTACAATCCCCTCTTTGTTGGCTACAATTTCATCCAATTTCGATTGAGAATATCTCCATTCACCACGTAAAGTAAAATCATTCTCGTTAGTTCCATTAACGATATGAAGTTCACTTTCTAGACTTGTAATAATGTTACCTTCTGACATATCTTGAGGTTCTACTACACAGTCTTTCATGTTAAACTTTACGCTTCCTTTTGGAAATGTAAGATTTGCAATTGAATTCCCAGCATTATTAAAAGGATATTTTTTCCCTTCTTCTGTGGTATCAACAGATAGAGCTCCAAGTAAAACCCTATCC
>JAZQSR010000205.1:0-16839 GCA_045630225.1 Treponema sp.
TCTGTTATTACCATCAATTAAATTATGTCACTAAACTGGAAGGAAATAGACTGTATTCTGGAGGAACTGGAACTTAATGGCTCCTTTATCCAGCAGATTGTACAGCCAAGTTACGACACCATTGCCTTCCACACCTACAAAAACGGTCAATCAAAAACTATTCTCATCTGTCTTGCAGCAGGAGCCTGCCGAATCCACCAAACTTGGTCGGCGGTTCCAAAAAACAACAAGCCCCTGCGTTTTATGGAATTCCTCAAAGCCCGAATCAAGGGGGCACGAATCAACTCCATTTGCCAGCTAGGGCAAGAACGCATTATCAAGCTAGAACTCTCCCATTGTGGCCAGGAATTTTTGCTCTACATCAGGTTGTGGAGCAATGCCGCCAACATGATTCTCACAGACACCAACCATGTGGTTTTGGACACCTTCTATCGCCGCCCTAAAAAAGATGAGATCAGCGGAGGTACTTTTCAAGAGCCAAGTCTCCAGCCCAAAAACCAGGGAGAGACTCAAAAAGAATGGCAGGTTCGTAGCTTTGACCAGCTACCTGATTGGGAAAACTTAAGCTTTAACCAAAAGGTGGAGCAATGGTACGGCGAACATGCAGGACAGCTTTCTCTAGAAGCATTACTGGAACAGGCGGAAAAATTCTACAACTCCCGCCACAGCAAGATGGAAGCAGCCCTTCACCGCTTGGAAAAGAAGCGAGATGAATTCCTACAAAACCAACAGTGGAAGCACTATGGCGACTTGATTCTTACCTATGGTCACCTTATTGACGGCAGTCAGGACTATTTGGAATGTGAGGACTATGAAAAAGGTGCCCTCATTAGAATCAAAATTGATCCAAAGAAAAACGTCCAGGAAAATGCATCCTCCTATTACAACACTTACAAAAAAACCGTGTCCGGCCTTGCTGACTTGGAACATGATATTCAAAAAGCAAAAAAAGAATTGCTGGACTTGGAGGCCACCTATCAGCAGCTGTGCAGGGAGCCAAATCCCCTGCGGTTGCAACAAATGCTTCGAAAGCAAACCACCCCCAAGCAACAGGTGGAAAAAAAACGTCCCGGCCTTTCCTATCAAGTGGAAGGTTGGACTATTTTGGTGGGACGTACAGCCACAGAAAACGACGAACTTTTACGCCGTCACGTAAAGGGACTGGACATGTGGTTTCACACCAGAGATTATGCTGGGGGCTACGTCTTTGTAAAAAATCGGCCAGGAAAAACAATTCCCCTTTCCATCATGCTCTGTGCAGGTAATTTGGCGGTGTACCATTCCAAAGCCCGAAAGGCAGGAAAAGCAGACTTGTACTATACCCAGGTAAAGCATCTCCGTCGAGCAAAAAACGGGCCCAAGGGATTGGTGCTTCCCAGCCAAGAAAAAAACCTGTTGGTGCAGCTAGATAAGGAGATTTTGCAAAAACTTGAAGCGGCATCCACTAGCTAGTCAATATTTTATTTGACAGACTCCAAAGAAGAAACTATAGTAGATTCAGGAGGTTTTTATGTCCACCCTATGTTATACCGATACCAGCGCATTATTCACCGATTTTTATGAGCTTACCATGGCTCAAGGGTACTGGAAAAACCAGATGAACTATCCCGCCGTCTTTGACATGTTCTTTCGAAGGCAGCCCTTTAATGGAGGTTTTTCCGTTTTTGCAGGACTCCACACATTGCTGGAAGCACTGAAAACTTTTTCCTTCAGTCAGGAGGACATTGCCTACCTTGCCAGTCTCAATATTTTTGAGCAAGGCTTCTTAGACTACTTAAAAGATTTTCGTTTTTCTGGGGACTTGTATGCCCAGGAAGAAGGCTCCGTCGTCTTTCCCAACGAACCTTTAATTCGTATCCATGCCAACTTAATAGAAGCCCAAATTATCGAAGGGCTGGTGCTAAACCACATCAATTTTCAGAGTCTCGTGGCCACCAAGACTGCCAGAGTTTGGCTTGCATCAGGACAAGGCCATATCATGGAATTTGGACTGAGACGAGCTCAGGGGCCAGATGGAGCTATGAGTGCTTCCCGTGCAGCCTACATCGGTGGAGCCACTGCCACCAGCAATGCCTTAGCAGGAAAGCTCTACAATATCCCCGTACAAGGAACCATGGCCCATTCCTGGATCATGTCCTTTCCTTCAGAGCTAGAAGCCTTTGAACGCTATGCCCAGCTGTATCCAGAAAAATCCATCTTTCTTATTGACACCTACGACACATTGAATTCCGGCATTAAAAATGCAGTCATTGTAGGAAAAAAATTGGCAGATCAGGGCCATAACTTTGGGGTACGCCTTGACTCTGGTGACATCCAATATCTTTCCAACAAGGTGCGAAAATATCTGGACAAGGAAGGACTGACTAATGCCTCCATTTCTGTCTCCAACGAGCTGACGGAGGAAATCATCCAGACACTGGTTCAGCAAAAGGCACCCATCAATAGCTGGGGTGTAGGTACCCACATGGTTACCGGAGGCAACGAATCTTCCTTTACGGGAGTGTACAAGCTGGCCGCCCGCTACTACCCCACCTCCAACGCTATGGAGCCCACCATGAAATTCTCCGACAATCCAGAAAAAACCACCAATCCTGGCATTAAAAACCTGTGGCGACTCTACGACCAGGAAGGCATGGCAAAGTGTGATATCCTTGCCCTTGCTGATGAAGAAATTGTTGCAGGCAAGGAACAGCGGTTCTATCATCCATCGGGAGATTACCGCCAGTTCAGCTTTACCCCAGCCAAGGTGGAATCCCTACTCAAACCACGAATCCTAAAGGGAGAACTGGTAGACAAGGAAGTCACCAACCAGCAGGCCATCCAAGCTGCTAGAGCCACCATGCAACAACAGCTTGTTACCTTGGACGACACCTATAAGCGGATTCTCAATCCCCACATTTACAAGGTCTCCGTTACCAAGAATTTGCGTCAGCTGAAAATCAAGTTCATCGAGGAACGGATTAAATAATTTCTATGGAATTACTCTTCAATCTTGCAGCTCTACTAAACCTGCTGTTCATGATCTTTGTACTGTTCTTTGAACGGAAAGAGGATTCACGACGGTGGGCTTGGGTCTTGGTATTGTACTTCCTGCCAGTGGTGGGAATTCTGCTTTATATCCTGTTAAGCGGTCATTTTTTCACCAAAACAAAGCAGCTGACTCGTATTTCTCACTTTTTTGATGGACTAACTCGCCAGTTTTTTCAAGAGCATGCAGATTTTCTTAAATTTTTTTATCAAGCCTTGGACAATCCTCTGTTAGAAGAATACAAGTCCCTCATTAAGATGAATTTAGTGGGCAATAAAAGCATTCTTGCCATTACCACCTCCACTAAGGTTTACTGCTGGGGACAAGATTTGTTCAAGGATATGTTGCAGGACATGGAGGCTGCCACCAAAAGCATCTACGTTGAATCCTTTATCATTCACCATGATGCTACAGGTCAGGCCTTGATGGATGTGCTTTGTCGTAAGGCTCAACAGGGAGTTGAAGTAAAGCTCCTCTATGACGACGTGGGTTCTATCCTCACTAAAAAAAGCTTCTTTCACCAACTTACCAAGGTTGGAGGACAGGTTCAAGCCTTTTTTCCTGTAAAATGGAGACTTCCTCTTTCCATCAATTTTAGAAACCATCGTAAAATAACGGTTATCGATGGAAAAATTGGATACATGGGAGGAGTGAATATTGGAGATGAATACTCCAATTGCAGCAAAGGAAAAAAGCCTTTGTGGAGAGATACCCATATCCGCCTCACTGGTACTGTAGTATTGGAGCTTCATAACACCTTTTTAATGGACTGGTTTACCACACCAGCTTGGCATACTCGTCTCAAAAAAACAGAGGATATTGCAAAACATTTTTCGCCAGAAACTATCCAGCTCCTTCAGCAACAGCTTGCCGATACAAAAAAAGCTATTACACAAAACAACTTTAAACCAGAAGGAATCCCCACCCAAATTATTACTGCAGGCCCAGATAATCTTTGCTCCACAGAAATCCAAGATGCCCTTATTCGGATAATTATGGAGGCAAAGCAGTATGTGTATATTCAGACCCCCTACTTTACCCCCAACCAAGAATTTTTTAAGGTATTAAAGCTTGCAGCCCTCTCTGGAGTTGATGTACGGATTATGGTGCCAGACCAATGGGATAAATTCTATGTGCGAGAAGCAGCTTATCAGTTTATCTGGGAAATGCTGGAATTTGGCATTAAGTTTTATCACTATCAGGGATTTATCCATTCAAAAACCCTTGTTTCTGACGACAAAATTTGCACCATAGGCTCCACTAATATTGATATTCGCAGCTTTGACCTACATTTTGAAGCAAATGCCATCTTCTATGACAGAAATCTCGCCTGTCAATGTAAGGAAATTTTTGAAAAAGACATGGAAAATAGTCGTCAGGCAAGCTCCCAGTGTTTTCGCTCCAAGCCTTTATTACGTCGACTTTTGTGGCCTTTCTTCAAGATGTTTTCACCTTTGATGTAATGTATCAGCCCCCCACATCCACCCCCAAGAAGATTTTGATATAAAAAAAGAGCTGCTATACAGCAGCCCTCTTCCATCTAATCAGCATGAAAACCTTCCCTTTCAATTTGGCGACTTATAAGTAGCCCATTGGCAAGGACATAACAAAAAATTTATACCTTCTTTGTTACGTAACCACTTCTCAAGCAGCGTGTGCACATCTTGATGGTCATGGTAGTTCCACCGATCTCAGTCTTTACCTCAACAAGGTTTGGCTTCCAAGTACGGCGTGTATGATTATATGACTTACTCACTTTATTACCGCTCAGAGAACCCTTTCCGCAAATTTCGCATCTTCTGGACATAATAAACCTGCCTATAAAATATCTGAAGCAACATAGTAACAAAAAAAGGCGATAATGTCAAACCATTACCACCTTTCAAACAACAAAACCTTATTTTATTTTGAAGCAAATACAAGTAAGGTTGTTCCATCCTTACCAATCAACCGCAACTCTCTTCCAGTCCATACGAAATTGGCAGTCTTGTGGAGAAGGTCGGTATATACCTGCTCAAGAATAGCAGCTTCACCAGAAGGACTTGCCATCCGTGTTGTTCCAATATCTTGGAAAGAAATTGCCCGCAGTGCATAATCCACAGTGTAATCACCTATGATGAAATTGCTACCGGAAGAACCAGAGATATCCATCTTAGTACCAAAGGAAAGTTCTGGCACATTCTTAGACTGATCTACAGAACGAACACCAGTTCCGTCAAAGTAAGCAATCAACTTCCAATGGCTTCCATCAAACTTAAACTTGTTGAACAACAAAGCTGTTTCTCCGCTTGACTTAGCAATTTCCATACCGTGACCATCGGTAGCAATACTAAACACATCGGCATCTGTCAAAGTTTCAAGGTATAATCGCTCAAAGTCTTCCAAAGGAGTAGGTCCAGCCATCTGAGTCAACCAGAAAGGTCCTCCAGAATACATATCTCCTTCAATTGTAACAGGTCCACCATAGTTATTCACACCAGCAACACCGGTAACATCATAGGTATAAGACCCAATTTCTGGAATAGTGGCTGAGAAAGTAACAGTCACTCCCTGAGGGATAGCCAATTCCGCCCCATTGCGCAAAACAGATGTAAGTCTCCAGTCTCCTACAATTCCAACATCTTCTTTAGCGACAGAGTCTTTAGATGAAGCACAACCTGTCAACAGCATGCCTCCCATTAACAAAACTACTACAAAAAAAACACAATTGCGTAACTTTCTCATACTTAAAACTCCTGTAAAAGTTTACTATAGTTTCCCACCTCTTAGTATACGTTATAAAAGGAAGACGTGCAACAGTCAGTTGCCATGTTATGGGTATTTATGCTATCATGACGGCAGTTTTTTTAAATGAGGTTGTACTATGGATTCACATGAAATTACCATGGAAAAGATTGTAAGCCTGTGCAAGCGTCGAGGCTTTGTATTCCAATCATCAGAGATTTACGGCGGACAGGCAGGAGCCTGGGATTACGGCCCAATCGGTATTGAGTTAAAGAAAAATATACAGAACGCATGGTGGAAGGAAATGACCCAGCTCCACGACAATATCGTAGGTCTAGATGCCGCCATCTTGATGCATCCTCGTGTTTGGGAAGCTTCTGGCCACGTGGCAAACTTCTCAGATCCCTTGGTAGACTGTAAGCAGTGTAAGATGCGTTATCGTGCCGACACCATGGACCAAGATGCCTTGGCTGCAAAGAAATGTCCCAGCTGTGGAGGAGAACTTACCGAGCCTCGTGCCTTCAACCTCATGTTCAAGACCCATATTGGACCAGCCGAAGATACAGCCAGCATCGTATACTTGCGGCCAGAAACAGCCCAGGGTATTTATGTAAACTACAAGAATATTGTCCAGTCCAACCGCATGAAGGTTCCCTTTGGAATCGCTCAGGTAGGAAAGGCTTTCCGTAACGAAATTGTTACTAAAAACTTTATCTTCCGTACCTGCGAATTCGAGCAGATGCAAATGCAGTTCTTTGTAAAGCCCGGTGAGGACGACAAGTGGTTCCAGTACTGGAGAGAGCAGCGGTGGAACTTCTACAAGAAGTACGGCATTCGCATGGAAAAACTGCGATGGTACCACCACGAAAAGCTGGCCCACTATGCAAAAGATGCCTATGACATTGAGTATGAATTCCCCATGGGCTTCCAAGAGTTGGAGGGAATCCACAACAGAACAAACTTTGACTTGAGCCAGCACACCGAATATGCTGGAAAGGACTTGCAGTACATTGATCAGGACAATGGTGCCGAACGATATATTCCTTATATTATTGAAACTTCTGCTGGTCTTACCCGTAACTTGCTCATGTTCCTGTGCGATGCCTACGAGGAGCAGAATGTGGCTAAGGAAGGAGAGCCAGAAGATTACAGAACAGTTCTCCACTTCCACCCAAAAATCGCTCCCATCACCGTTGCAGTATTGCCTTTGATGAAGAAGGATGGCTTGGCAGAGTTGGCAAAGGAAATCCAGAACGAACTGAAGGAAGACTTTGTAACTGACTACGACCAGTCTGGAACCATCGGAAAGCGCTATCGCCGCCAAGATGAAGTGGGAACCCCCTTCTGTATCACCGTTGACCACGATACAAAGGAAGATGGTTCTGTAACCATCCGCTTCCGTGATTCTATGGAGCAGGTTCGTGTACCTCGCAGTGAACTGGTTCAGCGTCTCCGTGATGAAATCAAGAACTATCAGAGTCCTTCACGGGAGTCTCGGGCTTAATCTATGGAATACGTGGTACTAGGACGAGCCAACCTATTAGTAAGCCGTATTGCTCTTGGAGCCTACGGTTTACAATATGTAGAAAATGATGAAGCTGCTGCAGAACTAGTTACTATGGCCTATCAGGGTGGTATCAATTTTTTTGATACTGCCCGCCATAAGCCCCTTAGTGAAGCTCGCTTAGGGAAGGCTATTCAGTCAATTCAACGCCAGCACGTTATCCTTGCTTCTAAGTCCACGGCACCAGATGGAGTGGTACTTCAAGCTGACATAGAAGCCAGCTTGGATGCCATGAACTGTGACT
Source organism: Treponema sp. (assembly GCA_045630225.1). Classification (GTDB taxonomy): domain Bacteria; phylum Spirochaetota; class Spirochaetia; order Treponematales; family Treponemataceae; genus Treponema_F. The sequence continues at coordinate 7,561 of JAZQSR010000205.1, forward strand.
ATATCGATTTATATCAAATTGAAAATGACACCTTTGTTCCCACAGAAAAAAGCCCCGATAACCTTTACAAGGTTTTACGAAAATATCAAGAAAATGGAAAAATTAAACACATTGGTTTTGTAACAGAGTCTCCAGAGCTGGCTCAAATAGCCATAAACAGCGACTTATACGAAACATTGCAACTTCCTCTGAATATCTTATCACCGGAATTAAATATAGAGCTTGCTCAAACTTGCGAGCAAAAAGATATAGGTTTTATTGCCATGCAACCCCTTTGTGGTGGCGTATTCAGAAACATTCCCCTCGCCTATGGATTTTTGCGTCAATATGAAAACGTCATTCCCTTGTGGGGAACACGTCTTCCAGAAGAACTACAACAAATTTTATACTTTGAAAGTCATCCACCTGTAATTGATGATAAATTCGAGGAAGAAACCCAGCACACTCGGCTTCTTTTCTCCTAAAACATTTTATAGCTTGTTTATAGTCTCTACGATATCTGCTTGTTCCTGCTTATTCAAGACTCGCACGATTTTCAGGCCAGAATTGCTCGTTTTAATCGTAATCGTTTTTCCAGCTTCGTCTCTCTCATTCACCAACTGAACAATGGGAAATTTAGGATTCTCTGGATTTACGTCAGAAACACGAGCAACCTTTCCGTTGGACAAGAACACGTAAGAGCCCACAGGGAAAAGAGAAAGACTATACAACAGGGCCTTTATCACAAGCTCATCATACTGCTTTGACTGGTTCTTCAAGAGCTCTACCATAGCTTCGAAGGAACTAACAGCTTCCTTATAAGTTCTGTGGGCAGTAATAGCCTCAAAAGAACAAACTACAGAAATAATCTTTGCATACAATGAAATCTTATCATTTTTAATATGACGAGGATATCCTGTTCCATCTGCCTTTTCATGATGCTCCAACACAGCAAGACAGACCCCCAAAGGCAAATTCATTTCTTTAAGAATTGTATAAGAAATAATGGGATGGGTATTCAATAAGTTTTTCTCCAAGGGAGAAAGAGCTCGTTGAGACAGGTATAATTGGCTAGGCAAACGAACCATTCCAATTTCATGGAGAATACAAGCAATGCCTAAATCCTTTAGTTTAGAAATTGCCATATGAAGCTGTATACCAATGGTAATTGCCAAAACAGCAGATCTCAAGGAATGGGTAATCAAAAAATTCTTTGGATTTCTATCGCAATTGGGATGAACCTGCAAAACATATCGACGATTAGACTTAACAAAGAAACACAATTCCTTGCATTTTTGGGACAATGCCTCTAAATCAATCGTTTTATGTGTTACATAGTGAGTATAAACATCAAAAACAAAAGCCCAAAACTCATTATAAACGTTTTGAACAATGGCAAGCCTGCGGTTTTCATCTGAAATATGAGAAAAATCATATCGTTTTTCTATATCAGTAGATTCATTTCGTGGAAATCTGCTTGGAACTGAACTTAAATCCTGTATTCCCATATCTTCCATAGAAACATCCACAGTGGTAGTTATTATAGTAGGAGTGGGAGTCGCACGAAACGTGGTAGGATTTTTTTGACTTTCCAACAGCACCTGATCGGAAATAGAAAGATTTCCATCACTATATACAGTCGTAAACTGCCAATCTTTAAGAGCCTGAATTGTATCCCGAGAAAGAGCCCCGCCACGGCTTAAGAGAAGAAAAGTTTTATCCAGAAACAAGTCATTAGTAAAGCGATTATTTTCTTTGAGCTCAAAAACTTTAAATGAATTCATTCCTTCACCTTTGAACATAAGATACCCTTCTTAATTCTATCGGAAAAAAAATATAAAATCTATATTCAAAAATAAAAATGGCTTGTAGTCACAGAACCACAAGCCAAATCAAGACACAAATACAGCAGTAAAATCTTACGGCGTCTGGATGTCGTTATCGCCGTAGGATCCCTCCCACCGTACACTAATAATATCGGAGAGGGTATTTTGAACTTTATATAAAACTTGAAAATCTTTGAAAAAAAATAGTACAATAATTTCATGGATATTCATGCTGAAAAAGCACGTGTAAGAAAAATCATAAAACAACGCCTTTCTCTCCATGGACAGCAGATGGATTGCTGTTTACAAGAAGAAGTCAAAGCCATAACACTGCTGATACAATCACCTCAGTATCAAGACGCAGAATCTCTCCTGGCCTATGCAGCCCTCACCCATGAATTTTCCTTGGACCAGTTGATTCCACAGGCACTGGAAATAGGAAAAAAGGTCTTTTTACCAAAATCATTTTCCCATAACTACTCCATGGAATTCTATCAGTTAAAAAATCACCTCCCCTACAGTCAGCAAGTAGTGAGGGGAAACTACGGTATCCGAGAACCAATTCCAGGGCTTTTAAAATACGAGGATTCTGCCAAAACCTTGGTTCTTGTTCCTGGGCTTGCTTTTACCAGAACAGGACAAAGGCTAGGAAGAGGAAAGGGTTTTTATGACCGATTTTTGGCTCACCTTAATCCAGAGCATTGCATTTTTATGGGAGTGTGCTATCAATGTCAGATTCTGGAGGAAATTCCCTCGGAGGAGACGGACATACAGCTTGATTTTCTTTTGACACCGGTGGAACTTGTCCCCTGCAAAAAATAAATTTTATTTTTGAAAATATTTTGGAAAAAATTATTTTTTCAGTTTAATTCCCTTGACATTTTTTTGAGATTCATATATTATAATTAACGTGTTCAGCAATGAACGATGCTCCCTTAGCTCAGTTGGTAGAGCAATGGACTGTTAATCCATGTGTCGCTGGTTCAAGCCCAGCAGGGGGCGCTTAGGCAACCGTAAAAGGTTGCCTTTTTTTTTATCTAGACAGATTTTTGCACTTCCTTAAAACTCACTTTGCTAAGAAAATATCTCAATTGTAAAAAAAAACTGAGGGTGCTATACTCCTGCTGTTATGGAAAAGAAAGACTACAAGATTTCAGACTTGGTGGAGCTTTTTTTCGTTTTTTTCAAGATTGGAGCCGTTACCTTTGGTGGTGGTTACGCCATGTTGCCCATGTTGGAACGGGAATTAGCAGAAAAACGGAATTGGACCACCAAGGAGACAATGCTGGACTATTATGCCATTGGTCAGTCAACCCCAGGCATCATTGCGGTAAATGTGGCCACCTTCATCGGTTTTAATAAGGCTGGCCTTTTAGGTGCCATCATTGCCACCGCAGGCATTGTAACCCCATCCATTATCATCATCAGCCTGATTGCCGGCTGCATCAGTAATTTTTCCCAGATTCAGTGGGTACAAAAGGCTTTGGCAGGAATCAACGTGGCGGTGGCAGCCCTTTTGACCAAGTCCGTGTGGGATTTTAGCAAGAAGGCCGTTAAAAATATCTGGGGACTCCTATTGCTTTTAGGAGCCTTTATCTCCATGTACTTCTTTGGGGTGGAATCTATTGTGGTGATTCTCGTAAGTGCCACCTTGGGAATTTGCTTTTCCTTCTTGTCTGCAAAGAAAAAGACTCAGGAAAACAAGGAGGGTGAGTCATGACACTGCTACAATTAATGCTGACATTCTTTTACGTGGGACTTTTTACCATTGGCGGAGGCTTGGTGGCCATTACCCTGATGTACGGCCCCATTGTGGAAGGTGGACTCATTTCCTCGGAGCAATTCTACAACATGGTAGCTATCTCTGAATCAACCCCTGGGCCCATTGGCATAAATATGGCCACCTACATTGGCTACGAGCTGTATGGTGTGGCAGGGGGCATTGCAACCACTACCGCCACGGTACTCCCCTCCCTCATCATCATTATCATCATCGCAAAATATTTCAATCGGTTCCAGGATAAGCCCTTGGTAAAGGCCGCTTTTACAGGATTGCGTCCAGCCACCAGCGGTATGGTATTGGTGGCAGCGGTACAGGTTTTTGTCATTGCCATACTGAATCTTCCAGCCTTCCAAGAAACAGGCTCTATCGTTCAGTTAGTTGCCCTGCCCCAGGCAATCTTTTACCTGGTGGCCTGTATCCTGCTGTTCAAGACAAAGCTCAGTCCCATCCTTTTGGTGGTGGCCGGGGCAATTTTCGGAGTACTAGTACTATAATTTGAAAAAAAATAAACCTGCAGCTTTCCCAAAATCCAAGGGAAGATGCAGGTTCAAATTCCTACTAAATTTCTAAGCTATTTTTTTAGCAGCTCAGAGGCAGTGGAGACGATTCCAGCCAAGCCCTGTAAGTCCGAGGGAATGATAAGCTTAGTGGACTGGCCATCGGCAACCTTTTCCAGTGCTTCCAAACTGCGGAGGCGGATAAGGCCCTCGTCTGGCTGCACTGCCTTGATTCGAGCCAAACCTTCTGCAGTAGCTGTTTGCAGGGCTAAAATAGCTTCTGCCTCACCTTCTGCCTTGCGAATAGCAGCCTCTTTTTCTGCCTCTGCCTCAAGAATCATGGCAGCCTTCTTTCCTTCTGCCACAAGGATTGCAGATTGCTTCTGCCCCTCTGCAATAAGGATTGATTCACGTCGTTCTCGTTCAGCCCGCATCTGCTTTTCCATGGCTCCCTGAATAGATTCTGGAGGAATGATATTCTTTACCTCCACTCGATTCACCTTGATTCCCCAAGGGTCCGTAGCCTCGTCCAGAATGCTCCTCATGCGAGTGTTGATAACGTCACGGCTGGTAAGGGTTCCGTCCAGCTCCAGCTCACCGATAATATTACGCAAGGTGGTGGCAGAAAGGTTTTCTATGGCGTTCATGGGATTTTCCACTCCATAGGTATAGAGCTTTGGATCCGTAATCTGGAAATAGATGACGGTATCAATCATCATGGTAACATTATCCTTGGTGATTACTGGCTGGGGCTGAAAATCCAGTACCCGCTCTTTCAAAGAAACCTTGTTTACAATGCGGTCAATGAGGGGAACCTTTACGTGTAGCCCCACACCCCAAGTGGTCAGATAACCACCAAGCCGCTCGATGATAAAGGCCTGGGATTGGGGGACAATTCTGATATTCTTGATGATAATCGCCAGCAAGAACACAATTAGGGCAATAATAATGGGTAAAAACATATACACCTCCTAAAAAATTTTTCTTTTATATACCCTCAATAGACTAACAAAAAGTTGTTTCCACTACTTTTCGGCTAAATCAAGTTTACCTACCATTAGAGTAACACCTTCAATTCTCTCTACGATACACCGCTCTCCCTTGGCAATCGTCCTTCCATCAACAGACTGTGCAGACCATTCCATACCATGGACCTTCACCATTCCCTTGTCAAATTCAGCTATCTCCTTGATCACTAGGGCCTTTTCTCCAATAAGGGAATCTGTATTTGTCTTTTCTCGACCAACCTTTAGCTTTTTCACTACAATAGGTCGAGTAAAAATCAGCAAAACAGAAGAAATTATCAAGAACAGAAGAATTTGCCAAAGAAAAGGTATGGGTAGCGGTGACAAAAGCAACATCACTAGAGACCCCAAGGCAAACCAAATAGTAGTTAATCCAAGGGTGGCAACTTCTATAACAGTAAATATAACCGAAAGAAGGAGCCAAAACCAGGGTAAATATTCAAAGATTGTATTCATAAAATAATTATAAGACCATATTTCCCTTTTGTCATTAAAAAATAATTGCTTGCAAAATTTAAAATTCCATTATAATATAGAGAAATACGAATTTTTCGTATAAGGAGTTTATGATGAAGAAGATTGTTTTGTTGTTAGTGTCAATCCTGTTGCTTTTGGTATCATGTTCAAGTACTCCAGAGCCAACATCTCTTCAAGAGCAAGAACAAGTTAATCAGGCATTTGAAGAAGTGTACCAGCATTTTGAGCAGATGCTGATTCTTGATGGCGCCCAAGAATACAAAGTTCGTTCTGGTGATACACTCTCCAAGATTGCAAACAAATTGTACGGACAGGGCAACGGATATTATTTCCCCCTGATTATGTTGGCATCTTCAGAAACAGTACTGGATCCTGACACAATCATCCCTGGCATGGTTCTCACTGTTCCTGATTTGAAAAAAAACTTAAATGATACTTCTGTACATGCAAATCTGAAAAAATTCTTTACAGAAATTGCAGATGTCTATAAGAATAAAAGGACAGAAGCAGCTCCTACCATCAGAAAAGAATTGCTGAAGATTGCAAATTCCTTCTAATTACAACGTAGGAAAAGATGCCACTGGTGAGTTATTATGTCATCAGTGGCTTTTTTTTTACAGATACATGAGATTTGTGACCATCTTGACCCAAAATCAATACTGTCGTATATTTAAGTGTTATGTCAGAATCAAAAGATAAAACAAAGAGTGTAGGTTTTTTTCAAAGGTTTTTAGAGGGATTTTTCAAAAATAGTGATCCAGAACTGGAAAAAAAGCGGATAATGAAACTCATTGCAAAGGAATTGTCAAAGACAAAGTACAAGTTTTATAAACATAGTACTGATGAGGTGCTTCCAGCCTTTGCAAAAACATTCTTTACCATCTACAAGACGGTATCTCCAGGAAAGCTCTATTTTCAGGCCAATACAAACCCCAAGCTCTATCAGCGTATGGTTATCAACACCATGATGACAGACAAGCATCTTGATCTAGTTGAACAGTTGTCCGAAGAAAGTATTCTTTCTGATGCAAAAAATGTTTCCTTGAACCAGCTGAAATTTCAGATTAAGGAAAAATACGAGACACTTTTTACCTACTTTGATGCAACAATGATCAATCGCATTGATACCTTGTATTCTCAGTTCATGCTTTTCAAGGCATTCTGTGAATACGATTATTTTTTCATGCTGAAAAAATTTGATTCAGGGTTGCGAGAAAATGATTTTTCTATGAATCCTCAGTTTGAGGCTATTACTGGCCGCTATATTGTGGATGACTTGCAGGACTTTTTGTCCATTGCATACAATGTGGCTCAGTATGACAACTGGAATGACCTGTTCAATTTACTGAAAAAAATCAAGGATGTGGAGCCTGTTGCAAAAAGTGCATGGAACAGACTGGTTAACAGGATACAGGATATGCAACGGAGTCGTGTCTTTGAGATGATGATTCAGTTGATTCAGCAAAATCCAGGCTATATAACGAAACCTGGAAAAAGCATCGAACATATCACTGAAAAATACATCGATTCCATTCGTCAGGAAGCAGAAAAAACCCTGTCACGTATTCAGATTGAACAAAAATCCTCCAAGATTGATTCTTTGGTGAATTCGATTTTCGGTACCACAAGTATTATCCGAATGAAAAACTACACAGAAGAACAAAGTGCTGTCTTTGAGCGACGCAACATCGGTTCTTTTAGTTACCAGCAGCCTATGAACTACATGAAGGCTTTTTTGTTGGACTACGTAAAGAAAGATGTGCGAGAATTAGCAGACTTGGTTCTTGTTCGTGGAAAGTGGTCAACATCAGCCCTGTCTACTCCCATGTCCGAGGCATACCATCAAATTCTGGATTTATCTAACAAGATTATCGAGTTTGATGAAACCTTATCAGAAGGTGGCACCATTAGCGGTAAGTTAAAGACCTTGCTGACACGGTGTGAGCGAGATAAGGAAGCCTTAAATATCATACGCACCATTTTGAAGGATACCAATAGTGCCGCACGAGATATTCTCGTGGCAGGAACCCAGGAAATCATCACCTTTGCACGCCACCTGAAGGCTGTATTGGAGGATTACGCAAAACCCCATCCTGAAATGGTTATTAACTGGAAGGAGCTGGAGCATTTTGCAGACTACAATATAAAAAATCAGGCAGTGGGGATTTACAAAAAGCTCCATCTTTTTGTAACCCTTATGCAAAGTCTTTTAGCAAATACAGAAATATAAACTCCATAGCCCCAGAGTTTTCTGGGGCTATTTTTTTAGCTAAATATATTCAAGCAAAAAAAAGCGAGGCATTAGAAACACCTCGCAATGCAATCATCCTGATGGATTGATTAGAAAGCCTTTACAACTTCACCATTGGGATAGCGGCTAGCAATAAAGTCAAGGATTTCCTGGCTCTGAAGGGCCTGTACCAGGGCAACGATGCGTGCATCAGTCTGGTTTCCATCCTTTACAGAGATGATGTTTACATAGGGGGAATCAGCTCCCTCTACGAACAAACCATCTACACTTGCAATAAGACCAGCAGGAATAGCGTAGTTTCCGTTGATAACGGCAGCATCTACGTCAGCCAAGATACGAGGCATGGTAGCGGCTTCCAACTCAGTGAACTTCAGGTTCTTGGGATTCTCTACAATATTGATAGGTGTAGCAGTGATTCCAGCTGCAGGATCAAGCTTAATGAGACCAGCAGACTGTAACAAGAGCAATGCACGTCCCTCGTTGGTGGGGTCGTTAGGAATGGCAACAGTAGCACCATCAGCAAGCTCTGCCAAGGACTTTACCTTCTTGGAGTACAAGGCCATAGGCTCAATGTGGATACCACCAGCGTTTACCAAGTGATAACCCCGCTCCTGGTTGAAGGAGTCCATGTAGGGCAAGTGCTGGAAGAAGTTAGCATCAATCTGGCCACTTTCCAAAGCCTCGTTGGGAGTTACATAGTCGGTGAACTCCAGTACCTTCAAGGTGATTCCCTGAGCAGCCAAGTCATCTACCACCAATTTCAGCATTTCAGCGTGGGGCTCTGGTGTAGCACCAACAGTCAAAACATTGGTAGCCTTTTCCTTGCTACCACCTGCAAAGAGGCTGGCAGCAACCAACAACACAGTTAAAGCAGAAATAATCTTCTTCATGTAATTATTCTCCTAAAATAATTTTTCTAATCCTATTGAATTAGTATGAATTACTATATAATCAAAACTCCCCAATCTTGTCAAGCAAGGAAGGGACTTTATGGTACAGGACTTCCATCTACCGCTTTGCCATAAGTCTGGCACTAATGCGGGAGCCGATAAACTGAATCACCTCCACCATAATCAAGATGATGATAACGGCAGGAATCATTACCATGGGCTGGTTTCGCTGGTATCCATAGCGGATGGCCAAATCTCCCAAACCACCACCACCAATGGCTCCTGACATGGCAGAATAACCGATGAGGTTGATGATGGTAAGGGTTACTCCAGACACCAGGGAGGGCAAGGCTTCTGGCAATAGCACCTTCAGGATAATCTGGGAGTTAGTGGAGCCCATGGCTCTAGCAGCCTGCACTACGCCAGGATCAACTTCCTTCAAAGCAGTCTCGATAATACGGGCTACAAAGGGGGCTGCAGCAATAGACAGGGGAACGATGGTGGCTGCAGTTCCAATGCTGGTACCGATAATCAGTCGGGACAGGGGAAAG
>JAZQSR010000206.1:0-3558 GCA_045630225.1 Treponema sp.
GCTTGGCCTCCGACTTTATCTTCCCCGCAGAGGAAGAGAAGTACAATGCAGGGCTCGCTACACTTCGTTCAACATTGAGCGAGTATGGCGTGGAAATTGAGAAGGAAGAACCCTTCGGAGACAGAGATCTTTGCTATGAAGTAAAGAAGCAGAAGAGAGGACGCTTCCTGTTGCTGATTATCAAGGCAAATCCTGCTAAGCTTGTAGAGCTTAATCGACAGTTCAAGTTGAATCCTGAATTGTTGAAGTGCATGTTCGTAAAAATCGACGAGTAGCAATTATTCCAAAGGAGGCAGTTATGGCAGCTGATATTAATCACATAATGATAATTGGACGGCTTACCCGGGATGCAGACTTAAAGTATACATCTGGTGGATTTGCCATCTCCAATTTTTCTATTGCCGTGAACCGCCGCCGAAAAAACGGCGACCAGTGGATTGAAGAGGCTAATTTCTTTGAAATCAACCTGTATGGAAAGTCTGCTGAAAGCCTTAAGCCATACCTTATTAAAGGAAAACAGGTGGCTATAGATGGAGAATTGCGTCAGGATAGATGGGAGCAGGATGGCCAACCACGAAGTAAGGTGATAATTGTGGCAAATAACGTTCAGCTTCTCGGTGGAAATGCTGGTTCCGGTGGGACTTCACCTACTGGGGGATATAACCAGACCAATCGAGGAACCTATCAACCAAGAATGCAGGAACCATCTGGTCCTTCTGGCTCTTATGATTCTTATGAACCATCACCCTATGGTGGTGGAAATGATTCATTCCCAGAGGACATTCCATTTTAAGCTGTAAGGTCAGCTATCTTATAGGAGAATTAACATGTCAGAAGAAATGATCAAGGATATTGATACAACACCTGATGTACAGATGCAGGATGTTATTCGTGACGCTGATGAGCGTGCTCCACGTGCAAAGGGAAAGACATTCTTCCGCAAGAAGGTTTGTCGTTTCTGTGCTCAGAAGGCAAAGATTGATTATAAGGATGCAGACGGTCTGCGTCGCTTTACCACAGAGCGCGGGAAGATTCTTCCCCGCCGTATTACTGGTACTTGTGCAAAGCATCAGCGCCGTTTGGCTCTGGAAATCAAGCGGGCACGTGCAATCTGCTTGCTTCCTTTCGTAGCAAACTAATTTTATAGATTTTTTGATATGAGCCCTAGTCCGACTCCCGGAAGCTAGGGTATCATTTATTGTTTTGTACTAAATGTACAAGTGTTTTAAACACAATAATGGAGCTTGTAAATGAAGGTAATTCTTAATCAGGATGTAAAGCACCTCGGTGAAGAGGGTGATGTAAAGGTTGTAGCCAACGGATATGCTCGTAACTATCTGCTTCCTCGCAATTTGGCTCTTCCCTATAATGAAATGACTGTAGCCTACTTTGAAGGTCGCAAGGCTGAGATTGAGGCTCGCAAGGCTGAAAAGCGTAAGGATGCTGCTAGTCTTAAGGAAAAGTTGGAAGGATTTACTGTATCTTTGGTTATGCCAGCTGGTCCTAACGGAAAGTTGTATGGTGCAGTTACAAACCAGACTGTTGCAGATGAATTGCACAAGAATGGATTTGACATTGAACGCAAGCGCATTGAAATTGCTGGAAATACAATCAAGACTGTTGGTAAGTATCACGCAACCGTACGTTTGTATGAGGCTGCTACAGCAGAGCTCAAGATTGAGGTAATTTCTCAGGAAGATGCAGCTAAGGTTGCAGAAACCGTCGCAAAGGATAAAGAAGCACAGCCTGCTGCTGAATCAGCCGAGGCTTAATCATGTCCACCGCATCCCTTAAGGATAAGATACCACCTCATAATTTAGAGGCGGAACAAGCTACATTAGGAGCTGTACTCTTAGACTGGGATGCGGTTGGTTCTGTAATTGTACATCTTAGATCAGAAAGTTTTTATTCATTACAACATCAAACAATTTTTAAAGCGATTCTTTCTTTATACAATAAAGGACAACGAGGCGATATTCTCACTTTAACAGAAGAACTTCGGCAAACAGGCCAATTAGATGCAGCAGGTGGGGTAGCTTATGTTGCTTCATTGCCAGATCATGTGCCTACCAGTTCCAATGTGGAATATTACGCACAATTGGTAAAGGATGATTTTAATCGTCGTGAATTAATCAAAATATCATCGGCAGCTATTTCTGAAGCTCACGATGATACAAAACCAAGTCGAACAACGTTGGAAGATACCCAAAATAAACTCTTTACTTTGGCTGAGTCAGATCAAAGCCAGCGCTTGTTGACAATGTTGGAGTTGATTCCAGATACATTTTCTATTATTGAAAAACACTTGGATAATCAGGATGCCTATACAGGTATTCCCTCAGGCTTTGCTGCCCTGGATACCATGACTAGTGGCTTTCAAAATTCAGAAATGATTATTATTGGAGCCCGACCATCTATGGGTAAGACAGCATTGGCTCTATCAATGATTCAGCATATTGCCATTCAAAAAAATATTCCTACGGGTTTCTTTTCTCTTGAAATGTCTTATACTCAGATTGGACAAAGACTTATCAGCCAAGTTGCTCGTATTTCTGGTTCTAAAATTCGTTCTGGAATATTGACACAGGCAGATTTTCAACGTTTACAAAATGCTGCTGGCCTTTGTTATGATGCACCCTTGGTGGTTGCAGATACTCCTAATATGAAGATGCTTGATTTAAGGGCAATGGCTCGAAAAATGAAGCAACAATATCAGGTTAAAATTATTTTTATCGACTATATCGGTCTCATTACCAGCGAAAACTTTAGCTCAAATACGCCTCGTCACGAGCAGGTATCAGAAATTTCTCGCTCCCTTAAAAGTTTGGCTCGAGAACTGAACGTCCCCATTGTAGCCCTATGTCAGGTAAGTCGTGACAGTGAAGGGAAGGAACCTACATTGGCCAATCTTCGTGACTCAGGTTCTATTGAACAGGATGCAGACGTGGTTATGTTCATCCATCGTGAAAGAAAGGCTACCGATGATGACGGAAATGGGGCCATTGACGCAAAGATTCTTTTGGCAAAGCAACGTAACGGCCCCATTGGTAATGTGGATCTTATATTTCTTCCGCAATATGCCAAGTTTGAAAATAAAGCGGAAGAATAAAACTCTTACTTACCTCTCCTAGAATTCAAACCATTGTTTTTCTGTGGTCATGTACCAGTCAGCCAATACAGTGCCATTACCTGCATTATACCAAGAAATACTACCATCTCTGTTCAATACTGCAATACGGTTTCCGCTACGAGCAATTTTTAAGGGCAGGGAGGCAGATCGATTTAACTGGATTTCTTTGCGAAGCTTTGTATCATAGGAGCGAATCTGGCTTTTTCCAATGTTGGTGTAAATAGTTGAACCATACATATTCAAAAAAGCATTCAAATCCTCATCTGCTACTTTCATAATTGATGTGGCAGTTTTTCGAGCTGGATAAAATGCAAAGATTGTTGTTTGTGATTTATTCCCCTGTGATGAAGCCTGTATACCATAAATTACATTTGTTCCATTTTGTTCATCGAGACTGAGAGAAAAGGCAACGTTCCCGTCTATAGGCA
>JAZQSR010000207.1:0-7250 GCA_045630225.1 Treponema sp.
TACCTAAAACCACCCTTTCCCCCAGCACTGCTTAGGGGCTGCTTGCCCCTAAGAACCCCAGAGGAATATTTTCTGAAGATAATCATAGAACAAGCATAACTCACCGTCAAGGTGGCTAGTATCTTTGGCGGTGGTGTTTAGAAAAATCTTTTCTGTGCCGTCCACTAGAGGTATTGGCACTTCGTAAGTGATGCAGTAGTTCTGGAAGCTGTAAATGGCTTTTCCTTTGTGGAATGGGTCAAAAGTACAGATAAAGATAACGTAATTCTGCTTTAAGTCCTTGTACTCGGAGCCTTTAGGTGTAGTGTCGATGTCAGCTGTGGCTTGGTAGTAGCGGGCCCTGCGGGGAAGATCTCCGTGGTTTGCAGCTTGCATCTCTACATTGATGACCTTTGATTCGTCCTTCAGATACACATCCATGATGATGCCCTTGGCGTTGGGTTCAATCCTGATGGTGTGCTGGCTAGTGAGAAACTTGATTTTCCCGATTTTTACCTTCAGAATCATTTCTAGCAAGGTACGACAGAGCTTTTTGTTCCGCATCACACGAGAAAAGATAAAGTCATCGGTAATGTCTAAGTCTTCCCAAGGTTTGAATTTTGTGGCGGTTTGATTTTCCATTTTTATCTCCAAAAAAATTATTCTTACATATATATTATTCGCTTTAAACTGTAAGAATTTGTCTTTTTTGCGGGAAAAAAGTTGGATTTTTTTTTGTTTTTTTCTGACTGGTAGGAGATTGCCTAGTTGATGAGCCTGTGGAAGTAAGTTTTCCTCGGTAACTGTATACAAATCTAGACTAGCCACTAGTTTCATCTGAAAAACTAAGCTAGTGATTTTAAAATAAACTAAGCCAGCAATTTTCAGATATGCAAACTTGTTCTGGGAGTAATCCTTCTGCAAGAAAACTCTTTGCCGTCTCAACAGCTTTTTTGTAGGCTCCACGTTCCAGCCCGATGGAAATACCTTCCGCATAAGCTTTTTCTTGTTTTACTGCAATGTCGGTAGCGTAGTCATATTCAGTCATCAAAATACTCAAAACTTCACCTCCTTTACGTTCTAAGTAATCTTTTAGTACGTTGTGGTGCACAGTCTCCCGAATAGCTCTAGTGCCACAGCCGTGATGGCAGTGCCTGGAACTAGTCTTTTTTAAGCTTTAAAAAAAATGGCGGGATGATTCTAGAACCATACCCGCCACAATCAGTTTATTTTACAAACTCTTTTTTCAAGAAGTCCAAATCAAGCTCTGGATACAGCACAAACTTAGACAGCAAGGCTTCTACCCGCTTCTTTGCTTCTGCCTGTACCGCTGGGTCAAGGTCAATCTTTCCCTTAGCTGGCTTTCCGTCCTTGGTGAGGCCAGGCTTGGTACCAGTGAGAACAAGGTTGATGATGGCTGCAATCTCCTTCATTTCCTCTGTTCCCATGCCCAAGGTGGTAACGGCAGGAGTTCCCACTCGGATTCCACTGGTCCACCAAGGTCCCTGGGGATCAAAGGGGAGGGTGTTGCGGTTCAGGGTAACACCGCACTCAAACATGGCATTTTCTGCCTGGCGTCCAGTGAGACCAAAGCTGGTTACATCGATGAGCATTAGGTGGTTGTCAGTTCCATTTGTCTGGAGACGCATTCCAAGCTTTGCACATTCTTCAGCCAAGGCACGAGCATTTTCCTGTACCTTGTGGGCATAATCCTGATAGGCCTGGCTTCGTGCTTCCTTGAAGGCAATGGCCTTGGCTGCCATAACGTGGGGCAGTGGTCCACCCAAGGCAAGGGGACAACCCTTGTTTACGCTGTCTGCAAAGGCTGCCTTACAGAGAATCAGAGCACCACGAGGACCACGGAGGGTTTTGTGGGTGGTGGTAGTTACCACGTCGGCCCATTCAACGGGGTTGTATTCGCCAGTAAAGACCTTACCAGCTACCAAGCCTGCAAAGTGAGCCATGTCTACCATGAGAACGGCACCGCACTTGTCGGCAATCTCTCTGAAGCGCTTAAAGTTGATGGCACGAGGATAGGCTGAATATCCAGCCAACAGAATCAAGGGCTTGATTTCCATAGCCTGCTTTTCGATGGCATCATAATCAAGGACACCTGTTTCCTTGTCTACGGTGTAGGAATAGCTGTCAAACATACGGGCAGAAAGGTTCTGGCGGTAGCCGTGGGTTAGGTGACCACCGGAATAGTAGTCCAAGCCCAAAAGTTTCTGGTTACCCAACTTAGCCCGCAACTCTGTCCACTGCTCATCGGTAAGGTGGGAAAGGTTTGTTTCTCCCAGCTTTTCACATTCTGGCATTTCTACCTTGGCGTTCAAAATGGCCCAGTAAGCCACTAGGTTTGCATCTGCTCCTGAGTGGGGCTGAACATAGGCATGTTCTGCACCGAACAAGGCCTTTGCTTCTTCTACTGCCTCACTTTCAATGGCATCAACATTTTCACAACCACCGTAGTAGCGATGGTCAGGATATCCTTCTGCATACTTGTCGGTAAGCAGGTTTCCCATGGCTGCCTGGGTGTTCAAGGAACAGTAGTTTTCGCTGGCAATGAGCTTGAGGTGAGCTCGCTGAGTCTCCAACTCCTTTACAATGGTGGCAGCAATGGCAGGGCCTGTGGCTGCTACCTGCTGGAGGTTTGCCACGTAGGCTACCATAGATGCATTGATGTTGTCTGCAGTGGTACTAGAAAGATAGTTCTGCAAAGGTGTAGACATAGTATCTCCTTAAAAAAATGATGTGCCCAGGCGTGCGGCTTTTGAAAAGAATACTTCATGATGGTTTATTCCATCTTAACGCCAGAAGTTTAGAAGGTGGATGGGTGCAAGGCAATAGTGTTTTCTACGCTATAGCTACCTTACACAACACAAGCCATGGTGTAATAGTAGCGGTTTACGCAAAAAAAAACAAGGCATAGGGCCATAGGAATACTATGACCGCCATGCCTTTTTAAGTATTTAGCCTGAAAACAGCTTACTGCCAGCGAGCAACGCCGTCTTCTACCAACATGTTAAATACGCTATCATCTGCTAACCAGTGGGCTGCACCTGCAAAGATAAAATAGGTTTCATCTTCTTGCTGGAGCATGGTGGTGATTTGGTCTGCCCAAGAACGGTTGCGCTGGGTGTATACCATGTCTGTGTAAGCCTCAATATAGTCAGCACCTGCAGCTTCCATTTCATCTTGAATGGATTGCTGAACAATCCGCTTCACTTCGGAACGGTTATCTTCAAGATAGGCAGCTACCATTTGGTTTATAATTTCAAATTCATCTAGTTTTTTGTCAATGATGTTATGAAGCAATTCTTGGAGTAAAGCCAGCTGTTCTTCTGCTGTACCAAAAGCCAATATCTTCAGCTGTGTTTCCATGGCATCCAGTCCAAGAATTTCCTTACCAGCGGAAAATCCACGGTTATACAACAATACATCAATTCCATGTTCTGCATTATAGCCCATGGTCTGGTAGATAGAGAGGGCTAATGTGCTTGTCCAAAACCATGGTGGAAGACAAGTCATGGAAGTAAAGGCTTCGGGGTTATCTGTTCCTACAGTAGATACTATAATCTGAGAGAGACAATCAGCAGCAGCTTCATCCAGTAGCATAGTGAGGGGAATGGGATTTCCTTCTTCATCCACTATAACAGTTTCTTCCATGATGGGGGTAAGATAGTTCTGCTGATTTTGCATGTCTGCCAAGGCAAGCTCTGCATACAGGTGGTTAGAACTGTCAAAGGCATCTAGGATGCCCTGGGGAAGATTGGCGATTTCCTCTGTTCCTACGTGAATTGTTCCCAGTACATAGACCGTAGTACCAGTGGGAGAGGTGATTTCCCAAAACATTCTCTCTTGTCGCTCACTGATGACAGATTTGTTATTGGTAGGACTTGAAGCACAACCAACTAAACAAACAACCAAAAGCACTATACCGAGAAATTTTTGTACTTTACTCATGAATTCTCCTTGTCCATCCAGAATCGGTTTTAAGATGGATTTAAGTTCAGTGTAAGCTATGGAGGGAAAAAGTCAAGGGTTCAATATCCATAGGGGAGAATATAGGAGTTAATATTTTATGAAAGTGTGGGGGACTGTGTGAGACTCACCCCTGTCGCTTTTTTTGCTGGCGGTAGAACAACAGGGCTGCCAGCATAATGGCAGGGAAGATTGCTCCCACAAGGATTCCTTGTCGCAGGTCGCCGCCTGCATGACCAGATACAAAGCCAGCCACTGCAGGCCCTACGGCACAGCCTAAATCTCCTCCTAAGGCCAGTAGGGCAAACATGGGAGTTCCTCCATTCCTGATGGTTTTTGAAGCCATGGAAAAGGTTCCTGGCCAGAAGATTCCTACGGAAAAGCCGCAGATTCCACAGGCAATGAGGGCTACAGCGGCACTGGGAGCTAGGGCAATAACCAAATAACACACCAAACAAAGAATGGCACTAAAAATCATAAAGCGGTGGAGGGGCATTTTGTCTCCCAAGCGACTGAATAATACTCGTGCTATTCCCATCAGCAGGGCAAAGATCAGGGGACCTGCCAAGTCACCAACTGTTTTGGAAACACCTAAGCCTTCCTCCGCCAAGGCACTGGACCACTGGCTTACGGTAAGCTCAGCAGCTCCTGCACAAACCATGTATACCAGCATCAAGTAAAAAATCTTTTTGGAAAAAAGCTCTCGAATAGTGGCGGTGGCAGTATCAGGTGGCAAAAGGGGAGCCATAGGCACCTTTGCCAAGAAAAAAGCGTTGGTCAGGGGAACGAGAGACCAGATTACTGCTAGAATCTTCCAGTGCTGAATGCCAAACACCACAAAGAAAATGGTGCTGACAATAATCATGGTCATATGACCCCAGCAATAGAAGGAATGAAGAAAGCTCATGGTTCGTTCTTTATTTTCTGTAGGGCAGGCTTCTGCCATGGGACTGACGATTACCTCTAGCAATCCTCCTCCAAAGGCATAGGTAATGACTGCAATGGCAATTCCCACTTTGGCAGGCATAAGCTCTGGTAGCACCGCCAATTCTATCAAACCCACCGCCGCCAAAATATGAGCCACCACCGATGCCACCCGATATCCCACCTTGTCCAGAAAGCGGGCAGAAACCAAGTCCACCAGCAGTTGCAGCATAAAGTTGGTGGAAATAAGGGTGGCAATCCATTCCAGAGAAACTCCATAGTCCTGCTGGAAGGTAACAAAGAGTAAGGTGATAAAGGTATTGATAATGGCCTGCACCATGGATGCAGTAAAGCAGGTGCGTAGGGTGGCGGCGTAGGTGAGTCTCACGGGATGCAGTATAGCATAGGTTCAATGAAATGTAAAAGGGGAGGGATGACAGGAGAACCCACCGCCACCTTACACTTCGCTTACGCTCAGAGGGCGGCGTCGGTAGGTACCCCTCCTGTCATCCCTCCCACTCTTTCGTTCATGGGCTATACTGTGAATAGATGGGGGGGCTGGTTCTAGAACATTATCTTCTGGGGTTCTTAGGGGCAAGAGCCCCTAAGCGGTGCTGGGGAAGGAGGGGGACTTAGGGGGAGGAAACCCCCCCTTCCCAGTAGAGGGGGTTCCTCCCCCTAAATAAACCCGATTTGCATTCCAAAATATCTTGGACTACATTCAAAGCAGGGGGAATGGGATTTTGGGTGGAAATACTCAGCCAAAATCATCCTCTTGGGAGTTGCATTGTTCAATTTCCCTAATTTCTTGTTCAGGAGTACAAGCATGAAATCAGTGCGTTCTTTATTTGTTGCCACAATCTTGCTTTGTGGTGTTGCTTTGGGACTGAGTGGTGAAAGCCTTGGTCAGCAAATGGCCTCGCAAAATACCACACCACCTTTGAATGCGGAGCAGTCCAATCCCAATGTTATGGGCTGGATGCAGGGTTTTCCACCACCAATGGATAAGATTCTTTCTGCCCGTGATGGTTCTTTCTTTACCTTTCCTGGCTTGCGATACAGTGTAAACCACATGCAGGAATTTTCCACCACTCGCACAGTGCTTGCCTCCAAGGACAGGCATTATTCTGTGCGCAGTCGACTTGACCCACAGATTGATAACATCGTGTTCTTGCCCTGGGGCTCAGAAACTCCCATGACCTGGGAGGAATCCTTGGCTGCCAACTACACCGACGGTATCATCATCATGCACAAGGGCCGCATTGTCTATGAGCGGTATCCTGCTGGTTTAGAGCCTGATGGCGTCCACGCAGCTATGTCAGTAACCAAGTCCTTTACTGGAACGGTGGCTTCTATCCTCATTGCTCAGGACCTTATCGATCCCACACTGCCCATTACCCACTACATTCCAGAGCTAAAGGGGTCTGGCTTTGATGGCTCCACCGTGCAGGATGTGCTCGATATGACCACTCCCTTGGACTATAGCGAGGACTACACCAATCCCAATGCAGGAATCTGGCAATTTTCTGAGGCAGGTAATGTGTTCCGTCCCGACAACTACAGCGGTCCCTTTGACTACTACCAGTACCTGCCTACTATCAAGGCGTTGCCTGGCCAAAAGCCTGGAGCAGAATTCGGCTATCGTACTCCCAATGCGGAGGTTATCGGTTGGCTGGTGTCCAGAGTTACTAATCAGGACTTGTCTGATTTGGTGTCCAAGCTGATTTGGCAGCCTTTGGGAGCAGTGTACGATGGCTACTTTGTTACCGACCCCTCTGGAACCTCTTATGCAGGTGGTGGTTACAACTTGAACCTGCGGGATATGGCTATGTTTGGGGAAATGCTCAGAAACGAAGGAAAATTGCGGGGCCGACAGGTTATTCCTGCAGAAGCAGTAAAGCTTTTTTCATCAGGAGGCAGTCCCAAGGCCTTTGCAGCCGGAGGAGAATACCCCTTGCTGAAGGGCTGGAGCTACAAGAACCTGTGGTGGATTACCAACAACAGCCATGGAGCCTACATGGCTCGTGGTGTCCATGGTCAGGCAATCTACATCGATCCCGCCGCCGAAATGGTCATCGCTCGGTTTGCTTCCAGCTATCTTTCTAGCAACAAGTACATTGACCCCACCTCCATTCCTGCCTACGAGGCTGTGGCTGAATACTTAATGAAGAAGTAACTCTCACCCTTGGGGCTGATTACACTAACCAGCCCCAAGTTTAGGGAGAAGATGAAGTCAAACTATATTTTTTAAGAAAAGTAAACTATAATAGAACGTATGAAACATTTTTATTATGTTCCAAGAGTTAATTTAAAAAAATCCATGCAACATATATTTGCCTGTTTTAAAGAAAAAGGAATAACTGATG
>JAZQSR010000208.1:0-8538 GCA_045630225.1 Treponema sp.
TTGCTTATTCGTATGGAGAAAGAACAGAAGAAATTTATTTTGCTAGTGTACTCTATGCAGGGTCTGAATATATTATGGGATATTACTATAATGATGTAAAAGATACCGACCAGATGATATATATATATAATAGACAAAGCAAAGAAACTAATATGTTGCCTTTGCCTGTAAAGGCAACAGGGGATGTCAACTCAGGCAATTATCCGAACGAAATAGTAAAGATTCAGGGAAAATATTATTGCGTCTACCCAAGTAAAGATTCTTTCAATGATACTGTTATACTGTGTGAGATTGACTTAGAAAAGAAAGAAATCCGTAAGATAGCCACGGTGGACATAGACATGACGGAGACGGTGTATGTGCGTGGCAGCCGCCTGTACCTAATGAAGTCACGGAACATCAGCGACATCTACTACACCTACTACGACTTCGCCACAGGGGAGACGGGCAGGATGGTGAACATCAAGTACGAGGACGTGGTGAAGTAGAGGCTGGGGAGCTGACCATGAGAAAGAGCCTGTTTTGTTGCATTCTTATAATGGTGCTGGCCGCAGTGCTGGTGGCCAGCCTTGCCTCCTGCAAGGGGTGGTTCGAGCCTGCACCTGTGCAAGACCGGCTTGGCTACTTCCATCTGGAAAATGAGAGCGCCACCTGGCACGACCCCCAAACCACCAGAAGCCCGCTGCCACAAGGCTCGCCGCCCACCGCCCGCTACACCGTCACCATCACCGACGGGCCGGACGGCATGCCCCAGGCAGAGTTCACGCTGGTGGAGCTATCCTATTAGGCATCGATTTCCTCCAGCAGGTTGTTGACGATGAACTCCCGGCGGGAGGGGGTGTTTTTTCCCATGTAGAATTCCAGTAAAGGCTGCACTTCCTTCAGTGCCTTTACCTCCACTGGCACTAGATGCATGTCAGGCCCAATAAACTGACCAAATTCCTTGGAGCCGATTTCACCCAATCCCTTAAATCGAGTTACCTCCACTCCCTTTCCCAGCTCCTTCATGGCAGCATCTCGTTCAGCCTCGGTGTAGCAGTAGCGAGTGTCCTTCTTGTTCCGCACTCGAAACAAGGGTGTTTCCAAAATGAAGATACGGCCATTCATTACCAGCTCCTCAAAAAAGCCCAAGAAAAAGGTGAGCATCAAATTACGGATATGGAAGCCGTCATTGTCGGCATCGGTGGCAATAATAATCTTGTTGTACCGCAATCCTGAAATATCGTTTTCAATGCCCAAGGCCGTCATCAGGTTGAACAGTTCTTCGTTGCGGTAAATCTCTGCCCGTCGCTTGCCAAACATGTTCAGGGGCTTTCCCCGCAAGCTGAATATGGCCTGAGTCATGGGATTGCGACAGCCCACCATGGAACCAGAAGCTGAATCTCCCTCGGTGATAAAAATCATGGTGTCATCGCCCTTGGCATCTCCCAAGTGATACTTGCAGTCCTTCAGCTTGGGAATGTTCAAGGCGATTTTTTTTGCCGCCTCCTTGGCTTCTTTTTTTACTGCATTCAATTCCGTGCGAAGTCGCTCGTTGGCAGTAATCTTTTGCTCCAAAGCCTTTGCTGAATCGGGATTACGGTGAAGCCAGTCGTCCACGGCGGCCTTTGTTTCCGCCACAATCCAAGAACGGACATCAGTATTTCCCAGCTTGTTTTTTGTTTGGCTTTCAAAGACAGGATCCTTTACCTTTACCAAAATAGCCGCTGCAATACCTTCTCGCACGTCCTCGCTTTTATACTGTTTTTTGAAAAATTCGTTTACCCCTTTCAGAAAGCCTTCCTTAAAGGCCGAAAGATGGGTTCCTCCGTCGGAGGTTTCCTGTCCGTTTACAAAGGAAAAATAGGTTTCCCCGTAGGCATTGGAGTGGGTTACGGCAAACTCCAACCGCTCCCCCTTGTAATACCCCAAGGGATAGAGAGAGGTTTCGTCCACTTCGCTATTGAGCAAATCCAGAAGACCGTTATTGCTGACATATTCTTGGCCATTACATACCAGCTTTAAGCCTGAGTTCAAGTAGGCGTAATTCCATAGCCGCTTTTCTACAAACTCCATCTTAAACAGGTACTGACCGAAAATCTCTGTGTCAGGCTCAAATTCGATGTAGGTTCCGTCCGCCACCTCTGGCTTTGTCTTGCCGTTTCGCTGGGAAATCAATTTTCCCCGCTGAAACACCGCCTCGGCACACTTTCCGCCCCGTACCGACAGCACCTTAAAATAAGAGGACAGAGCATTTACTGCCTTAGTACCAACACCATTTAATCCCACGGAAAATTGGAATACGTCGTCATTATACTTTGCACCAGTATTGATGACAGAAACACATTCCACCACCTTTCCCAAGGGAATTCCACGGCCATAATCTCGCACCTTCACCCGATTGTTTGCAATATCTATGGCAATCTTATTTCCATTGCCCATAATGAATTCGTCAACGGAATTGTCAATTACTTCTTTTAAAAGGATATAAATACCATCGTTGCGATTGGAACCGTCTCCCAATCGCCCGATGTACATACCTGAACGGAGCCGAATATGCTCCAGAGGACTTAAGGTCTGGATTTTAGACTCGTCATAAACGCTTTTTTTCTTCTCACCCATAAACTCAAGTATACCAAAAATTTTTGGTATAGCCAAGATTAGGTTAAAAATAGAAGTTATACACTTTTCTTTCTATTGGGATCAAAGAAATACTTTGCAAATTCCTGATCATCATGAGCAATGTGCGAAATAATCCATTCTCGCAAATTACCCGAAAATTCAAAGGCTGTTTGCATGGTAGCCTTTGGAAAACCTTCTAAGGTAGCAACCACCATATCTACAAATTCCTGATGATACCGTTTGTGTTGCTGAAACTTAGGATAATCAATCTGTTGCATCATTCGTTCTTGAGCTACAAAATGTCCCTTTGTATATTTAACAGCACCTTTCAGGGCAACCCCTAAGGCAACACGCCAGTCAGCACCTTCACCACGACGCATTATTTCTTCCCTAAACTGATTACATAAATCAACGAGTTCCTTATTTTGGCTATCTAACATGGAAATACCCATCTCATATTTTTTATCCCAAGGAACCCAATCAAGGGCAGGAGATTCTTCACTCATTATTAACCTCAAAAAAATTAATTCGCTGCACTTTGCTGTTGCAAACGTACATTCTTATAATACTCTAAAATGGGTCTAACATACAACTTATCTTCACATGCAACATGGGACAAAATCCAATCTCTTAAAAAATCTAGGAGAGAATATGCCTCCTGCAAAGAAGCTAGTTCAAAAGTCATCAACTGTTTTGTCACTTCTTCCACAAAACGGATATGCTGGCTTCGATGAATATCGTAATCCTTGTATCCACAAGCTCGCATCAATTTTTCTTCTGTAGCAAAATGTTCTTGGGTATAGGCGGCCAACTCTTTCAAAGTGTGGGCTAAGGAAACATGCCAATCCACACCTTCTTGAGAAGAAAAATTCTTTAAATCTCGTCGCAGCTTATTGCACAAATCCAATAAATGATAATGTTGCTTATCTAGACTAGGAATTCCAAGCTCATACTTTTTTTCCCATTTTATCCACATATATTCTGTCTGTTCAGACTCCTCGCCCCCATTCAAGACCTTAACCTTATCTTCAAAACTCATGATAATCCTCCTAGTAATTTTAGATACGTAAGTTATTGTACAATACTGCACGATTTTTGCTTGCAATACTCCAAGATGTGTCCTTGAAATTGTCTATCCTCATAGGCAATATGAGTCAGCACCCATTCTTTTAAGTAAGAAGAAAATTCAAAAGCAGTTTGCATCGTTGCAACTTGGAACGACTCTAAAATTTGGGTAATCGTATCTACGAATTCTTGATGACACCGTTTATGATATTCATAACTAGGATATCCAGAAGCCTGCATCAATTTTTCTTCGGTAGAAAAATGATTTTTTGTGTATTGTACTGTTTCCCGCAAAGCTTCTGACAAGGCTGTTTGCCATCCGCCCCCCTCACGAGAACTATGGTTCATCAACTCCGACCTAAATTTATCACAGAGGTAAACCAAATGCCTATGTTGTTCATCCACCGTAGGAATTCCCAGCTCATAGGCATTATCCCAAACCATCCAACCACCAGTTTCATCATTGTGAGCCGACATAGATACACCTATCCTCATCTATAAAAATACTTTATATAGTGTATCATGAGTTTTTATTTTTGCAAAATTGAATTTATCAAGAATTTACATTTTTCTTTGCAAGTACATAATTTTTCACATGATCAGCAAATCGCTTATCTTCATATGAGATATGAGACAAAATCCAGTCTTTAAGATAGTCTGAAAACTCAATGGCTGATTCTAAAGAGGCAGAATCAATTACAGACATATTTTCGGCAACGGTTTCTATGAATGATTTATGACAAAATTTGTGATACTCATATTCATCATACTGAGAAGCCTGCATCAATTTCTCTTCTGTTGCAAAATGAGTTTCTGCATATTCAGCAGCTTCTTTTAATGAACCTTGTAAGGCCATATACCATTCCTTAATTTCTCCAGACCTACACTCCATCAATTCAGATCGAAACTTGTTGCATAAAAAAATAAGATGCTTATGTTGATCATCTACCGTGGGAATTCCCAACATATAAGGATCACTCAAAACCATCCACTCAGAAGAATTATCATAGTGATCTGACATAAAACAAATCCTCCTAAAATACTTAAACCCAATAATATTATATTATAATGCCTTTAAATTAAATTTTCAAAATTTTATTAAAAAATAATATTAAAATTACATTTTGAACTCTTCCCCAAGATAAATTTTTCGTGCTACCTCTGATTCTAGAATTTCTTCTTGGGAACCGTGGGCCACAATCTGACCAGAGCTAATAATAATGGCTCTGTCCGTAATTTCCAAGGTGTCACGAACATTGTGGTCAGTAATCAAAACTCCAATGCCCCGCTGGGTTAATTTTTTGACCATGGTTTTAATATCGCTTACAGCAATGGGATCAATACCAGCGAAAGGTTCATCCAACAAGAGGAATTTCGGCTCAATGGCTAAGGAACGAGCGATTTCCGTACGACGACGCTCTCCTCCAGACAGGGTGTAGGCGAACTGTTTCCTGATGCGACCAATGTCAAATTCCTCTATCAGCTGTTCCAAGTGCTTTTTCTTTTCGGCCTTAGATAAATCCCTGCGGGTTTCCAGTACCGCCCAAATATTTTGCTCCACCGTCAACTTTTTGAATACAGATGCTTCCTGGGGGAGATAGGAAATTCCCATGCGAGCCCGCTTATACATGGGAAACCGAGTGATGCAGGTATCATTCAAAAAAACTTCTCCCATGGTAGGCCGATAAAATCCTACAATCATGTAAAAGGTTGTTGTCTTGCCGGCACCATTGGGCCCCAGCAATCCAACGACCTCTTCTGTAGTCATGGAAAAATCAACCCCTTTAACCACCTGCTTCTTTCCAAAGGATTTATGCAAGCTGTTGATTTTCAACTGGTCTTGTGAACTCACGATTCTGTTTCTCCATCTTCTGTTACAGTACCTTGAACACGTCCATCCATGGTAATTTCTTCCGTATCAAGATTAAATATAATTTCCTGAGCCCGAAAGGTGTCATCCCCCTGTACCACCTGGGGATTTCCCGTCATTTCCAAAAGTTTTTCTTCCTTGCGATACAGGGCAAAGGCACAGGTGGAAACGCTGTCTTTCTTAGTTAGCTCTACGTTTATCTGCATTAAGGCTAAGGCATCATCCTCTCGATATTCAATTCTCTGGGCCTTAGCCACCACCTCATTTTCCTTGTCTTCCAAAACAACGGCACCAGTAAAAAGGGCAATCTTTTCTTGCCGGTCATATTCCATAGTTTCACAGGAAAACACAAGGCCATCCTCCTCCTGCACCCCACGAACTCCACCTTGAGCTTTGATAAAACGAAAATCCTTTCCGTACAGCTCGATTGTATCAGCTCCTATTTCCATGGAATTTGTCTTAATTTTCGCTGCACCAGCAAGCTTTGTATAATCTTGATCCTTTTTCATGGAACCAGACATTTTTTTGGCACTAAATTCCATTACGTCTTGCTGACCAGCATCTGACTGAGAGGCTTTTTGGGCAAAAAAACAGGATACACTCCAAAACAGCACCATCAGAATCAAAAAACACTTTTTCATTGACCTTGGCCTTCTGTTTTATTTGTATAAATTTTACCAGAAACAGCACCGGTAAACTGAAAATCCATAGTGCTACCACTGGCAGAAAATCCAGTACCAGTTAACTCCATGCGAGAAGCGGAGAGCTCCCCATTCTGAGAAGAAGGAGTCTCAGCCTTGTTATTTTTTTTCAATTCGATTGTATCAAGGGCTCCAGTCACAAGCTGTTCAGTTTTTCCATCCCAGCTTAAGGAATTGGCTTTTATGACAAGATCTTCTTCAAAAGATTGAATTTCTACCTGTCCTAAAAGAGCATACAATTTATCAGAATTATTAGCAGATATCATTTGGGAGTGACCTTCCGCAGAGAGCTCTCCCTCCTTGTTGTAGGTTGAAAAGAACACCTGAGAACCGTACAACGCACCATCATTTTGATATTGCTCCAAAATGTCTGCATCAAGCACCATGGAAACCTTACCCTCCTGATAACTCACATACCGAGCGTTAGAAAACACCAACTCTGGCACATGAGTTACATCCGGTTCCTCTGACTTATATGTAAGGGAACAGGAGAAAAGAGAAAGGCTTCCCAATGCCAATAAAAACAATCTTCTCACTATTTTTTTAAGGCAACTGCCACAAAGGAGTTAAACAAGGGATGAGGTTTTGTAGGGCGAGATGTAAATTCTGGGTGAAACTGAACACCAATTCCCCAAGGATGAGACTTCCACTCAAAGGCTTCTACCAAACCGTCCTGGGCCTTTGCACTAACCTCCAAGCCACATTCTGCCATATCCTGAGTATAGCGAGGATCAAAGGCATATTTGCTACGATGACGCTCGGAAATCTGACTGGCATCCTCATACACAGCAGCTAATCGAGAGCCAGCCTGCAATCCAATGGTAGCAGCCCCTAACCGCATCACACCAGCTGCAGAAAGACCAGCCTGTTCTTCTGGCAAACTGATGATAGGATGGCTAGAACTCTGCACAAATTCAGTGGAATCTGCATCATTCCAGCCCAAGATGTTGCGGGCAGCTTCAATGGCCATAAGCTGCATACCCGAATTAATACCCAAGAAAGGAATCTTATGCTCACGAGCATAGCGAACACCAGCCAACATTCCTAAAAATCCTCGCTGGCCATAGCTGTCGGGAATCAAAAGACCATCCAAGCCTTCAAAGTACTGAGCAATATTGTCTGTAGATTCCAAGCTTTCCGCTTCAATCCTTCTGATTTCCAGCTCCACGTTGTGGCCAGCCACCGCTGCATGGAACAAGGCTTCCCGCACGGACTTGTAACAGTCGTCTGGGAAATTCTGCCGTCCCATCAGGCCGATGGTAACCTTGCCCTGGGGATTATTGTACTTGTGCAAGAAATTTTCCCAGGGGCTCAAATCTGCCTTTCGCTCACCTAAGCCCAGGCGAGAAAGAATCTTTGCGTCCAAGCCCTGACGATGGAATTCCAAGGGAAGCTCGTACACGGTGCTATGTACATCAATCGAAGTAAAGACGGCTGAATGCTCCACATTGCAGAACAGGGCAATCTTCTTCCGCAAGTCTTCATCTAGGGGATTTTCCGTGCGACACAAAAGGATGTCAGGCTGAATGCCAATTTCCTGCATCTTTTTAACAGAATGCTGGGTGGGCTTTGTCTTGAGCTCTCCACCAAAGAGCATAGGCACCAATGTCAAGTACAAGGACAGAGCATTTCCTTTCCCCAACTCACGAATCAGCTGACGAGCAGCCTCCAAAAAGGGAATCAACTCAATGTCTCCTACAGTGCCACCGATTTCCACAATTACCACATCGGCTCCTGTGTGGTTTCCTACCGCCAGAATACGCCGCTTGATTTCGTCGGTAATGTGGGGAATAACCTGCACAGTACGGCCATTATAACGACCAGCTCGCTCGTTGCTGATAACCTCGTTATACACCTTGCCAGTGGTAACGGAATTCAGCTTGGTCAAAGATACATTTGTAAAGCGGGAATAAGTTCCCAAGTCCAAGTCCGTCTCAGCACCGTCCTGGGTTACATACACCTCACCATGCTGATAGGGACTCATATTTCCTGCATCTACGTTGATATAGGGATCACATTTCATCATGGCCACAGAGAGGCCACAGCACTCCAAAAGGCTTCCCACGGAAGAAGCCGCCACTCCCTTGCCAAGGCTGGAACAAACACCGCCAGTTACAATAATGTACTTACTCATGATAGCAATTTTCCCGCTATTACCCTCTTTTGTCAATGCCAAACTTTACACTTCAATTTTTTAGTGATATAATCCTTAAAAGAGTCTTGAGGTATTAAATGTCAGAGGATAAATTTAAGTTTCATATCGATCGTTCTACTTTATTTTTGAACATTCGTATCATTGTT
>JAZQSR010000209.1:0-1027 GCA_045630225.1 Treponema sp.
TTTCTTGTTATTTAGGCCACATCACCAGGAGTGACGGTGTAGACAATGATACCAGACCAGGTACCGAACAGAGCGTCGGTGATTTCTGCAACGGAAATGTTAGCCTTTGCAGAAACAGCCTTGGTATTGTCACCCAGCATAGTGATGTCATCAAAGTTGACGTTCAAGGTCTTGGTGTTCTCTGCGTTGATGCTGTTCTTCAGAGTAACAGTCTCAGGAGCAGTAACAACCAGCTTACGGTTGGAAGCCATAGTACCTTGAGCAACGACCTCACCAGCTGCACCACCAGGAGTCAGAGTTGCGGGAACAGTAACGGTGTACTCTTCCTTTGCTGCTGCGTTGGTGTAGGTAACCTCGGTACCTGTACCCCAGTTGCCACCAGCTTCAGCAGCATAAGCTACGGGCAGAGCAGCCATGGCCATGGTAACTGCCAGGCCCAAACTTAAAATCTTTTTCATGAAAAATACCTCTCTTTGAAATTTTTAGGTATCTATAGCATAGAACACCTAAAAAACAAGGAGAGGTATTTTTATTTTGCAGGGTTCCAAGGGCTGCCAGCCCTGGCAAGTGCGAAGTGGGGCCCCGTTCTGGGAGCCCACTTTGCGTAACTTGCCCAAAGTCCGAAATCGCTGCGCCCTCTCAATTTAACTGAACAATTCCATAATAGGTTTGGAGACATCCCCCTGGGTCTGTCTTCTATTTTCAAAACACAAAGGTAAAAAAAGTCTATTGATAATATACGCGGCTTAAGGTCTCCCTTATAGCTTCCTTATTACCAACCATTATCCAAACCCA
This sequence comes from Treponema sp., assembly GCA_045630225.1. Classification (GTDB taxonomy): domain Bacteria; phylum Spirochaetota; class Spirochaetia; order Treponematales; family Treponemataceae; genus Treponema_F. The sequence continues at coordinate 796 of JAZQSR010000209.1, forward strand.
TTATGGAGGTACCCATGAGTTCATCACCTACTACTGAAACCACTACTCCACAGAATACCAAACCTAAAAAGATTGGCAGAACTGTTCTTGCTAAATATTTCCATGACCACGGTTATGAGTCTATTCCCCCTCATGTTTTCTATCGTGAAATGTTCCCTAAAGGTGAACTTGCTCCCTTTCATGAAGATGGTTCCTATGACCCTAATGTGTGGCGATATAATGGAATTATTCT
>JAZQSR010000210.1:0-34878 GCA_045630225.1 Treponema sp.
GGAGGAAATGATGAACAATTTGACTTTAGGGATGGCTCTCTTATTGCTATTTCTTACTTGGTTTTTGTTTTTATCCCTAAAATGTATTCTCATTGGGATAGGAAAGCTAACGAATCCAAAAACTAAAGAGAAAGCAAAAGATAAAAAAATGCTTATCTCAGGCATCATAGCAGGAATAGTTACTTTTCCTAGTTTTTGTTTTGTTGTTTTCATGTTTATAGTTGTTTTCCTATTTTGACAGAAATTCAACACACAACTTTTGATATTTTTCTACAGCTACGATGCCGAGAACCGGCTCCTAAAAACTTGCGGGAGTGGCGAAAGCTTTTCTTGCCTTGACAAAGCCCTGAATTAGTTTATATTTTAAATGCGGAGGGTAAAATGACAGTAAGTTTAACTATACGTAATGCAGATAAAGCACTTATTTCTGCATTGAAAAGTGTTTGTAAATTGCATCCAGAGGCTCAACTGTCCATTAAAAAACACTACTCCTTGGCAGAAGAACTGAAAGCCGAGCATCAAGAAATCCTAAACTCATATTCCAAAGGAACACTACAAACCTTTGACTCAATGGAAGAATATGAGGCTGCCCATGGTTTATAAAATCGCCACAACAAAGCGATTTGACAAAGAATACCTAAAGCTTTCTCATAGTGAATTGTTTTAAGTAGCAGGTACGTCATTTCCCTCGATGCCTGAAAAAAAAGTTTGCGTGAGGTGGAAACCCATGGTATCATAGAGATATGTCCATGATTACAACTATCCATGTTGATGATGCCCAGCACCTGTTTATTTTTCGGGCTAATCAAATACTAACGGTCAAACAAGATGTGCTCGCTCCTCCTCCTGCAGAGATTTATCATAAATTCCTTGAATACCAGCTAGCTTCTGATTGGTTTATAGAACGAGAGCAGGGCTATGCCACCATGCTACTGGAAGAAACTGCCACTGAGCCTGCGGGCTGCCACTGGGTATTTATTCGTGAGGTGTTTTTTGCCAAGCATGAACTGGCTCCCTTGGTGGCCCGTGCCTTGGCATTGCTGAATTGGCGAAAGCGTTCCCGCTTCTGTGGCAAGTGTGGCAGCCAGCTTCACGACTCCACCGACGAAACTGCCCGAGTGTGCCTGTCCTGTGGCAACGTGTACTATCCCAGCCTGTCTCCCGCCATGATTGTACTGGTGGAAAAGGAGGGGAAGATTCTTCTTGCTCGCCACAAGCACCGCAATACCGACATTTTTACCTGTTTGGCTGGCTACATGGAGCCAGGAGAAACCTTGGAGGAATGTGTAGCACGAGAGGTGCAAGAAGAGGCTGGCATAAAGGTAAAGAATATCCGCTATGTGGGCAGCAAAAGCTGGCCCTTCCCAGATCAGTTGATGCTGGCCTTCCGTGCTGAATGGGAAAGCGGGGAGCTGGTGCCAGAAACAAGCGAAATCCACGAGCTGCACTGGTTTGACAGAAATAATCTTCCTGCCATTCCCCTCCGTGGCTCCGTTGCCCACGACTTGATTACCGGGGTGATGAAGTAAGCTGCAAGTGATTTGAATTATTCTGATTAAACGTTATTAAAAGAAAAGGTACACTCCAACATGAAGTGTACCTTTTTTATTTAAGCTTTAAATGATTGCAAGCCTTTAAAGTCCAAGGTGGCAAAGTAGTCGTCTACTGTTTCCTTTCGGCGGATTTGTACTACAGAACCATCTTCCCGTAGCAGCAATTCCCCGCAACGAAGCTTGGCATTGTAGTTAAAGCCCATGGCTCTACCGTGGGCTCCTGCATCATGGATAATCAGCAGGTCTCCAACGTCAATCTCAGGCAGTTGGCGCTGAACGGCGAACTTATCGCAGTTTTCACACAGTGAGCCCACCACGTCGTAGGTTTCAGTTTTAGCTGCATCTTCCTTGCCGCTGACTGTTACCTCATGGTAGGCACCGTACATACCAGGGCGCATCAAGTCTGCCATGCTGGCATCTACACCGATGTATTCTCGGTAAATGTGCTTTTGGTGCAATACTCGTGTTACAAGCCATCCGTAGGGGCCAGTAATGGGGCGACCACATTCCCAGCAGATTTTTAGTGGGTCAAGACCAGCGGGAACAATGAGCTTATCGTATACAGCCTTAATTCCCTGAGCCACGTAGTCGTAGTCCACAGCTACCTGCTCTGGTCGGTAGGGAATACCGATTCCACCACCAAGATTGACGAATTCCAAGGACACTCCAACCTGCTCTTTAAGCTCCACTGCCAGTGTAAACAACAACTGGGCTGTTTCCACAAAATAGTCGGGATTCAGCTCGTTGGAAGCCACCATGGTGTGGAGTCCAAATCGCTTTACCCCTCGATCCTTACAGATTTTGTAGGCTTCAAAGATTTGTTCTCGGGTCAAACCGTATTTTGCTTCCTCAGGCTTACCGATAAGGGCGTTTCCTTCCTTCAGGGGGCCTGGGTTGTAGCGGAAGCTAATAAGCTCAGGCAGTCCACCCAAGGTTGCATCCAAAAAGTCGATGTGGGTAATGTCGTCCAGATTGATGATATTACCCTTTAAGTTTGCGTAAATGTATTCCTTAGCAGGAGTTTCGTTGGAGGTGAACATTACCTCCTCTCCCTGCATTCCAGCATTTTCTGCCAAAATCAATTCTGGAAGGCTGGAACAGTCTGCCCCGCACCCTTCATTTTTCAGAATCTTCATGATGTAGGGATTGGGACAGGCTTTTACCGCAAAGTATTCCTTAAAAGAAGGAAAAATACTGAAGGCCTTGGTAAACCGACGCATATTCTCACGAATGGCCTTTTCGTCATAAAGATAAAAAGGTGTTTCGTAGCCTTGAGTCAGTTGTTCCAGCTGTTCTTTGTTTAGGGGAAAGTTCTTTTCGCTCATGCTTTCCTCATTACAGGTTGTCAAAGAAGCCCTGGGCCTTCAAGAGCTCTGCGTTCAGGATACCACCCAAGGCAGCACCACGCTTGGTGTTGTGACTCAAGGCCACAAAGCGGATGTCAAAGACAGGGCAGCTTCTCAGGCGGCCAATGGTAACGGCCATACCCTTGTCATTTTCTCGGTCACGGCGGGGCTGAGGACGATTTTCCTCGTGCCGCACGATAATGGGCTGAACAGGGGCGCTAGGCAGCTGCAACTTCTGAGGCAGGGCAGTAAAGCTTGTCCAAATCTTTTCGATTTCTTCCAAGGAAGGCTTTTTGTCAGCAGGCAAATCGAATTCAAGGCTTACACAGGCGGTGTGTCCGTCAATAACAGGCACACGGTTACAATGGGCTGCCACCAAGGGACCTGCTGCGTTTACAATCTCGTCTCCCTGTACGGTTCCAAGGATTTTCAGAACTTCCTTTTCTGTCTTTTCTTCCTCACCGCCAATGTAGGGAACGATGTTGTCAATCATATCAAAGGAGGGAACTCCGGGATAGCCTGCACCACTGGTGGCCTGCAAGGTGGTAACAATCATCCGCTTTACAGGATAACCAGCCTGCTGCAGGGCAAAGATTGGCATCATGTAGGACTGAAGGGAGCAGTTGGGCTTTACGGCCACAAATCCCTTGTCCCAGCCGTGGTGCTTTTTCTGGGCAGCAATAATGTCAGTGTGGTGAGGGTTGATTTCTGGAATCAACATGGGCACGTCGGGAGTCCAGCGGTTGGCACTGGCATTGGAAACGACAGGAATATTGGCGGCGGCATAGGCTGCTTCCAAAGCCTTAATGGCATCCTTGTCCATTTCCAAGGCACTGAATACAAACTGGCACTTGCCCTTTGCAGCTTCTACGTTAGAGGCATCTTCTACCATTAAGTCGGCCACACTGGCAGGAATATCGCTACCAATGAGCCAGCGAGAAGCCACAGCCTCCCGATATGTCTTTCCTGCAGACCGAGGAGAGGCTGCCACGTAGGTTACCTCAAACCAAGGGTGATCCTTCAGCAGGTAAATATATCGCTGACCAACCATACCGGTGGCACCCAGCACACCTACAGTAATCTTATTTCCACTCATTCTCTGTCTCCTTACAGGCCACATTCTGCCAAAGCAGCCTGGATTGTTTTCTTTGCATTGTCATTTGCTTCCACCAAGGGCAGGCGGAGGCTACCAGCTGGCAGTCCCTTGTAGTTCATGGCGTATTTGATGGAAGTGGGGTTGCCGTCACAGAATGCTGCCTTGAAGAAGGGCATGAGGCGGTAGTGCATGTCACGGGCGGTATCCATGTCTCCTTCCAAGGCTGCCATGGTAAGCTTGGTAACTTCGGCAGGAGCTAGATTGGATACAACGGAAATGATGCCGTCTCCACCAGCTGCAATCAGGGGCAGGGTAAGACCGTCATCTCCACTGAGGACGCAGAAATCCTTTTTCTTGCGGGCGATGGTGGAAATGACATCCATCATCTGGTTAATGTCGCCAGAGGCTTCCTTTACACCAGCAATGTTGGGAAGCTCTGCAATCCGCTGCAAGAGGGCAGTGGAAATATTTTTTCCTGTGCGTCCTGCAATATTGTACACAAGGATGGGAATACCGATTTTGGAAATAGCCTCATAGTGGCGGAAAATTCCTTCATCGGAGGGCTTGTTATAGTAGGGGGAAACCACCAGTGCGTAGTCAGCGCCCTTATCTCGTGCTCGGGTTACATAGCGGATGGCCTCGTCTGTATTGTTGCTTCCTGCTCCGATAATGAGGGGAATCTCACGGTTCTGTTTTTTTCGATAGGCTGTTACTTCCTCCACCGCAATGTCGATGAGTGTGTCTTCTTCTCCCACCTCTTTAAGGGTTGGAGTTTCACCTGTGGTTCCCAGGGGAAGAACGCCGGTAATGCCGTTGTCAAGCTGGTATCGCAGGAGGGAGCGGAATCCCTCGTAGTCAAGCTCACCGTTAGGGAGCATGGGAGTTATCAGTGCAGTAAAAGCACCTCGCAGCTTTGCCATAAATCGCCTCGTGATTTTGAAGATTCATCTTGTGTGGGGTTTTATCTATATGTGTTTTCAGCCCAAACAAGTTGGAAGATTATGGCATTTTTAGAAGATAAATGCAAGGTATTTTTTTAGTAGTGTTTCAAAAATGAAGTATTGCTACAGTGTGGAGGCAGGCGGAAAACTTGTTCCCGAAATGTATCAGGAACAAGTTTGCTTTTCATAAAATCATCAAAAGTGATTTGAATCTTGAACTTGCTTAGTTCTGGACAAGATCTACCTTGGGATAGGTAATTTCAAGATTCCACTGAACTGTGGGCTTTGATTCTGTTGTGCTATCAGCAGGAGCCCCTTCTGCAGTCTGGTCGGTGGAGCTTGGTGCTGATGCCATTGGTGGAATCTCACTTTTTCCCACGGCAATGGTAAAGAGTTTGGTGATATCTTCTTTTTCCTGCTTGCCGTCTACTGTTTTGTCTCGATAGATTCTGAAACTGGGACTGTTGGTGTAAAGTTTTTCTGAAACTGGTGTGGCTGTTCCACCCTCTGTTTGGTTTTCAGTTACTTCTTCTGATGAGGAATTGAGTGGAACTGTTGTGTTGCTGTATTCCCCAAGCTTTCCTTGTGCTTCTGCAAGATAGCAACCAGTGAGTTCTGGGGGAAGAGCTTCTGGGAGATTCACTAGGATGTTTATTGCAGTACTATCTGCTTTTACAAAGCTATAATCAAAGACATTGGTGGAACTGATGGTGAATGCGTTGGCAATGATGGCCTTGTTTTCTGCCGTATCAATTCCCTTTACAAAGGTGATTTTAGGAGTGAAGTAATCCTTTCCTTGATATTTTTCTCCAGCAGTAAATGCTTTTTCCGTAATACCATCTTGGTCAATCAAAACATGTACTTCTGTTCCTGTATTATTGGTAAAGGTAAAGGGGCCAGATTTTCCTGCATCACAACTAAACAAACAAAATAAAAGACCAGCTAGGGTCACAATGGTAGCAAATGATTTCATATTTTTTATGATACCACAGTCCATGGTTGTTCGCAAGTTCGCATGAGGGATACCCATCTTTGTATAAACTCCTTTCTTCACATTTACTTGCTCTACCTTGCTATACCTTGCCCAAGGCGGAGAGCAAGAGCTCCAGCTTTTGGTTGAATTTCTTTGTCTCCACCTCTAGCTCCTTCAAAAAGTCTGTATCCTCCAAGGTGCCGATAACAGCTTCCTGTTCCTCCTTGTTGGAATAGGTGATGGAGCGGAAATAATCTTCAAAATCCTTTTGCCGAGTAGTGCGAGAATTTTCGTACATGTAATTAGATACAATCAGCACGTCGTCGTGGATGTCCTTAAAGATGGCCTGGGTAAATTGTTCTACGGTGGTGCTGTAGAGCCATTCCAAAAGATAGAGGCTATAGCGGGCCTTCCAGTTGATATAATTGTTCTGGCAGTGGCCATAGAACTGGTGCACCTGGCTCCAGCTTTTGATTTGCCCTGTTTTGATGCAGCTGAACAATTCCTGTACCTGTTGCTTTGGCACAATCTGACCACCAAGATTTTCCCATTCCGTGTACAAGGGAATTTCCTGTAGTTTAAAAATGATTTCTGTAGTGAGGATTTCCTGCTGGAGACTCTGGCAATATTCCATCAAGGATTGGAGGGCAAAGTACTTTACAATCTTTCGGTATTCCTTGTAACCCTGGGCTCCCTTGTAAATGCGACCTCCATATTTTTTTTGCACTTGGGGATCAATGAGCACTAGGTCTGCTTCTGGGTTCTGGTGCAAGAAATCCTTTGCAGCTTGGAGAGATGTTAGGCGCAAAGTTCTGCCAGTGAGCTCCACCAATCGATTCAAGGCAATTAGCACTTCTTGGATTGAGTCAGGAGCTAGAGGATTTGTCTCGATATGCTGGGCCTTTACTACTCGCTTGTCCCGCTTTTTGAATTTGGAGTTGTTGCGAGCAATGGCAAACATGTTGTACAAGAACCAGTAGGCTGGCACAATGCGGATTTCCTGGGAAACGACTCCCAAGGATACCAAGGAAAAGGGATAGTTGATGCATAGCTCATGCTGATAGGAGCCCTTTGCCACAAGACAAAAGGAGGCAAATCGACTGTTGTGCTTAAAGTCCGAGGCCAAACCAGGCCAAAATCCTCGGCCTGCAAGAATTTCACCGTCGGGAGAGCGGGAGTTGTGGTTGGAGCCAATGGTAGCAGCAGCAGCAATGTTGGATTGTCCCAAAATGGTGGTGGCAATGAGGAAGGATGAATTGTGGTGCTGCTCGTGGAAGGGGAAAATCAGGTTGTTCAAAAGCTCGCAGCAGGACACGGTGGAATTATCTCCCAAAAAGGAGTTCAATAGTCTGGCTCCATATTTCAGCTGGCAGTTCCGCCCAATGATAAACCTGACGGCCACCGCTTGGTAGAAGACCTTGCTGCCATACCCCATGATGCCGTTCACCATTTCCACTCCCTCGCCGATTTGGGATGTTTCTTCCTGGCTGGAGCACACTGTAATGTTCTTTAGCTTCATGGCTCCCTTGATGTAGACGTGGCTACCGATTTTTGCATCCTTGATGAGAATGGTATTTTTAATGACTGCATCTTCTTCCACCAGTCCGTAGGTGGGCTGGTCTTTCTTGTTCTTTTCCTCCGTCAAGTCCACTAGTCGAGCCATCAATTGCTTATCATCACGGTAGCGGCTCCAAATGTAGGCATCTGCTGGGAGGATTTCTTCAAAGGGCAGGATTGAACGGCCTTCATTTTCATTGCCCACTGCCACTGTTACCCGCACCTCTTCATCTTCTCCTGCCTTTATCCAGCCATTGCCGAATTTGGAGTGATAGGTGCAGCTCATCTCGTTGATGTTGAAGAGAATTACCCGTGACTTGATGTGATAGTTCACCAGGTAGGACACATTGCGGATGCAGACATTGTCTTCCAGAATAACTCTATCAAGGTATGAGTTGTACAGGCCACATTCCAATTCCAGGTCGTGGAATTTTAGTCGTGCTGGTGAAAGCTGACCCAGTACAACGGCACCGTGAAATTGGCATCCTTGTATCAGATGGCAATCAAGTTCCTTGTGGGCAGGAAGCAGCACATTTTGCCAGGTGGGATCACTGGAGGTGTTGCCCTGGGCTTCTAGCTGCTGTATTTCTTGGCTGGTGAGCTGACGGAGGTTTTTGGGGAGTGCTGAATCAAAGTGCTTCAGCTGGGCCATGTATGTTTCTGGGGAATTATGAACTTTCGTTTCAGTTTGTGATACAGGAATGAATTCTACCATAAAAAATCCTTGTAAGATTGAAAATCTGATTTTCTATTATGCTGAAAAACAGCAGTGATTGCCATGATAAGACAGAAAAAAAATTCATTTTTATTGATTTTTTATGATATACTGGTAAATTATGGTAGAAATCGAATTAAAAGCCCATGTTTACCATGTGGTGAGCCTTGCATCTCAGTTGGAGCAAAAAGCTCAGTTTCAAAGATGTTGCTACAAAAGTGACACATACTGGAAAGAAAGCCAAAAACAGATTCAAATCCGTATCCGGGAAGAGCAAACACTTTTTACGGAGCCTCATTTTTTTCAGGCTGAACAATGGCCTTTTGAAAGAAGTACCATTAAGTCTGCTGACAAAGAAGAAATCCTTGTAACCTACAAACGAAAGGAAGTGGTAAATTCCAATTTTGAGGTAAACCAGGAGCATGAATTTCAAGTGGACAAACGGGAACCCTTGGAAAGCTTTTTGCAGGATGCTGGCTTTGCCGTTTCCATCAAAAAGGAAAAACTTGTGGCTGCTTGGCAATGGGATGGTGTGCTGCTGGAATTGTGCTACATCCCGGAGCTGGGAAATTTTCTGGAGCTAGAAATTCTTTGTGACAGTGATAGCCCAGAGGTGGTAGCTACTGCCCACAAAACATTACGGAAAGTGCTGGCAGCTTGTGGAATCCAAGAAGATGCCATCGAAAGTCGGTACTACAGTCAGCTTTTGCAAGAAGTTCGAGGGCAACAGCAGGGCTAGTTTTTTGTTCAATTCTTCCTGGGTGACTTTTACTTGAGAAAATTTTTTTATTACCGATAATGGAGTTATGGCAGAAGGATTTAATTTTGAGAAGGCTTTGCAAGAAGCACTAGATGAAAAAGTCGCTTGGTTTGACTCTAACGTGATGGCAGATATGCTGGATAATTATCGTGTACTTTATTCAGCATCAAATAATGTTATGGGGCTTTTATTACAAAAAGGCTTGATTACCCCTGATCCCTACAAACTAGACAAAAAGATTTCTGATATAGTAGTACCAGAAGATGGAGAATTCCCAGAAAACACAAGAAGTCAGGTAATGGGTGTTCGTCTTTCTGATTACGAACGTGTTTTAGACTTTTTATGTAATTACTTTAAATTTTCTGCTGTAAATCTTACCTTGCCTCGAATCAAAAAATTGATCAATTTGAATAATTATATTCAGTGGGGAGGCTTGGTTGTTACCAGTAAGCATCCTAATACAAAGACCTTGGCTGAGTTGCTCACCAATATTCGCCAAGGAACAGATACTATGGCAACTGGTTCAATCAATGGTGCCGTTTCTGCCGCTTCACGAGCCATTCTTGATATTAACAATGGATTAAAAGCCTCATCTGAGTTGCAACGTGAACTCTACAAGATGGAAGTGCGGAAAAATGTTATTGCTCACTCTAGCTTTACTTGGGAAAAAGGTGAAGCTATTCCCGATGTAGTGCAGCGGGTCAAAAAGCTTTTTCCTTCGACCATGGGACGGCAGCCCTTTTATCCTGAGTTGGTGGAAGAAATTGCCCAAGAGTCTATTGGTGTTGCCTCCATTCAAAAACAACAGGATTTGTTGGCACGCTTGAAGGTGGTTCAGCAAACAAAGACAAAGAAGAAGGTGCAACTCAACACCAAGACCTTGATTATGGATGCTGTTCGCAATCTCGCAGGAATGGCACCTCAGTTGGAAGGTGTTTCCATGAAGTTGCGGGACAATAGTGCCCTGCTGCAAACTCAATATGATACTCCTTGGGAAAAATTCAAGCGGGCCTTCCGTAAGGCTTTTGGTTTAAAACCACCTGTAATTGAATATGTTATTCCTATGGCAGATGCCATGACAAAAACTTCAACTACAGAGAAAGTGAATTTTAACAAAAGCTTAGGGGAGATTGCAAAACGCATGAACCTCTACGAAGCACTTGCTTCTCGGGAAAGTCCTACCTATCAGAAAATGGAAGCCCAAGAAGAAGAAGAAATTTATACCTTCCTTACAAAGCAGTTGGCAGAATGTCAGCAGATGTTGTTGATGTTGCTGGGCTATGACAAGTTTTTCAAGAATGAGGTGGCAAGTCCCAACAAGGCCAAGGTTAAGGGCTTGACAATGGAAACTACTTCCATAAAAAACACCATGGTTAAGACAAATCAACGAAAAGCTGAATATGCTGCCTATGTAGAAGAGCAGAAACAATTGAAAATGCTGGGAATCATTGATGAAGAATAAGATAGCTGTCTTTCTCCTTTTTTTAATTTCAGCCTTCTTGTTTGCAAGACCCTTTACGATTATTGATTCTGTTCATTATTACAATCTGGATCCGCATACTGCAAATTATTCTTCTGAGGCTCAAATATTGACAGGATTATATGAAGGGCTTTTTTCCTATGATCCTTTTTCCCTTGAGCCTGTTCCAGCCCTTGTTGCTGATTACAAAATTTCTCGAGACAGATTGCGTTGGACTTTTACCTTAAAAGAAGGAGCCCAATTTAGCAACGGAGAGGAAATTACTGCCCAAAGTATTAAGGATTCTTGGCTCAATTTACTGAATCCTGCCACGAGGGCTCCCTTTGCCTCATTGCTGGACTGCATCAAGGGAGCTGCTGAATACCGTACTGGTAAAGGTGCTGCTTCCGACGTTGGCATTTCCGTTCAGGGGAAGTCTCAGTTGACATTGCGTCTGGTGGCTCCCACGGAGCATTTGCCTAGTATCTTGTGTCATCATTCTTTTTCTGCTGTTCATCAAGACCGGAGTATTTACAGTGGTCCTTTCCTGTTGGAGTCCTATGATGGGAGCCAGCTTCGTATGAAAAAAAATCCCCAGTATCATGATGCTGCTAACGTGGCTCTGGATGAAATCCTTGTGATTCAGTCTGACAATACCCTGGAGAACTCGTATCTTTTCAACACAGGAGAAGTTGATTGGATTCTTGCTGTGGCAGATATTGGCTCCATCATCGATTATAATGCCGTGTTGATTAATCCTGAATTCGCCACGGAATATTTGTTCTTCAAAAGCCACAAGGCTCCTTGGAACAGAGCTTCCTTCCGAAATGCTCTCTTGGCCGCAGTGCCTTGGGAAATTGTGCGGGGCAATACCTTTGTTCCTGCCTCCACCTTGATTTATCCCATTGGTAATTATGTTGCTCCTGCTGGCCTTGCAGACTACGATTTGGAGGAGGCAAAACTTCTCTTGGAGCAGGCCAGGGCAGAAGCTGGTATGGCTGCCGATGCTCCGCTGGAAATTACCATTGCTGTTTCCGACACAGAATACGCTAAAAATCAAGCTGAAATTCTTTTGCAAAGTTGGAGCCAGCTGGGGATTCAGGTTAAGATGAGTGTCACTCCCATTCAGCGGTACCTTGATAGTATTTCTAGTTGGGATGCTGACTTGTTTAGCTACACTTGGATTGGAGATTTTGCCGATCCCTTTGCTTTTTTGGAATTGTTCCGTTCAGACTCTACCTTGAACGAATCCCAGTGGCACAATAGCGAATACGACAGGCTCTTGCAGGAAGCTGCCTTTGCCACTGGTGAAAAACGGCTGGAGCTTTTGTCTGCAGCAGAAGATGTGCTTTTGTCTGACGGCATGATTATTCCCATATCTCATCCTGTTACCTTGAACATCATCAACTTAAACCAAGTGAAGGGATGGCATCTTAATGCTCTGGACATCCATCCATTCAAGTATCTTCACCTGGAAAAGGTTGTGCCTTCAATCCCTAATTTAGTGTTAGGTAAATAGCCAGATACTTGTAGTTTCTGGAGATATCAATATTGACAATCGCTGGGTTTCCGTGGTAGGATTACCTCCCGTATATCTGCGCGAAGGCGTGCCGAGTTGGGCTGCTCACCTAGCTTGGGGCTGCGGTTTTCCGATGCTGGAAGCCAAGGCGATTTTAGAATTCTTAGTAGATAAGGTATATGCATGAAGACTATTTTTGTGAATGAACGCGATGCTGTACGTAACTGGTATGTTATCGATGCAGCAGGCAAGCCCCTGGGACGGGTTGCAGCCAAGGTTGCTAGTGTTCTGAGAGGAAAGCACAAGGCTACTTACGCTCGGAACCAGGAAATGGGTGACTTTGTTGTTATTATTAATGCTGATAAGGTTGCCGTAACTGGAAACAAGTTTAACGGTAAGTTGTATCACCACCACACTGGTTATGTTGGTGGACTTAAGACTTTCACCTTTGAGAAGAAGATTCAGCGCCACCCTGATGCTCCTTTGATGTTGGCCATTAAGGGAATGTTGCCTAAGGGACCTTTGGGACGTGCAATCTTGAAGAATGTAAAGATTTATGCTGGAACTGAGCATCCTCATGCCGCCCAGAATCCTCAGCCTCTGGACATCTAACAGGAGTATATTGTGGTTAAGAATATCGGAATTGGTACAGGAAGAAGAAAGACTGCCGTTGCCCGTGTATTCCTGCGGGAAGGCACTGGAAAGATTGTTGTAAACGGAAAGGATGTTGCTGAGTACTTTGCTACTGATGATCAGGTTCGCGTAGTACGTCAGCCCCTCATGGTAACAGCTAGCGAGAACAAGTTTGATGTTCTCATCAATGTTACTGGTGGTGGATTGAACGGACAGGCTGGTGCTTGTCTCCATGGTTTGTCTCGAGCTTTGACTCAGGTAGACCAGGGTAACTATGCTTCATTGAAGGCTAACGGTTACCTTACTCGTGACTCCCGTATGGTTGAACGAAAGAAGTTCGGTCAGCGTGGTGCACGCCGCCGCTTCCAGTTCAGCAAGCGCGAGTGGTTCATATTACCACAACAAAGCAGATCTCATGGGATTGTGTACAAGTTACCCTTTCCATGGGGTCTTCTTTTTTTGTCAGAACATGTTATTTGCAGTTACTTCCTGTCCACGAAGTGGTAGTGGGGCGTGACTTGTCAGATGAGGAAGTGGGTGATTTGGTGACGGCAGGCTTAACCTTTGCGGCGGAAAAGGCTGCAGTAAATTATTTGGAACGAGCAGAACAGAGCCGTTATCTTTTGACAATAAAGTTAAAGAAAAAAGAGCATACCGAGGGAGCTATTTCCAGAGCCTTGGATTATTTAGAGGAACGAGGCTTTCTATCTGATGTGCGATATGCACAAGCTTGGTTACGGAATCGGTCAATCAATCATACTGAGGGAAGAAATCGCTTGTTAAGTGGTTTGCTTGCTAAGGGAATCAATAGAAAAATTATCAGTGAAGTTCTTGATGATTATTTTGAATCGGTGAGTCAAGATGATGTCTTGGAACGAGCCATTGAAAAATGTCACAGATTGGGAAAATCTCAAGAGGCTACAGAAAAATACTTACTGAGAAAGGGTTTTTCTTATAAAGAAATTAAATCAAAAATGTCAAAAATCTAATATCTGTAAAAAACTTTTGGAAATTTTTTCGTTAGAATCAGTATTAGGCTTGTTATTTTTGATGTATGGTATTAAAGTTTAGTATAGATGATTTGAAACAAAATAATCTTTGTGTTGTTTGTATAGAGAGGTGATTTTATGTCCAAAGAGTTTGAGAAGACAATTGTTTATTCTGCATTGGAAGTCGCTAATATTTGTGGCGTTGCGAATCAGACAGCCATTAACTGGATTCGCAATGGATATTTAAAGGCATATAGTACGCCTGGTGGACAATACCGTGTATATGCAGATGATTTGGTAAAATTTATGATGGAACGAAATATGCGTGTTCCTGAGAATTTGGCTTCTTTGTGTAATCCTATTTCTAATAGTAATATTCTTGTGGTAGAAGATGACATGGGATTGAATACAGTATTATATCAGTATCTTTCTAAGGAATTTTCTGGTGTACAGGTATATCAGGCATTTGATGGTTTTGAAGCTGGTGCCTTAATGACCAGCAAAAAGCCTACTGTAGTTGTACTGGACTTGAATTTGCCTGGGATAGATGGATTTGAGTTGTGTAAAAAAATCAATTCTTCTGATGAATTTGGAAATCCTGCCATTATCGTTATTACTGCTTTGCAGGATTCTGCTATTGAAGATCAAATTCAGGAGATGCATGCCGTGGCATTCTTCCGTAAGCCCGTAGTTTTGGATGAATTAAGCCAAGCTGTAAAGGCTGCATTTTCTAAAGTGGCAAAATAAGTTAGTTTTCGTCTGAGTACAAAAGCCTTCCTTGTGAAAGTTCTTCAAGGAAGGCTTTTTTTGTAGCATCTTGTGAAGAGGCTTCTTGCGGGGAGATTATTGTTGAAAAAAGTAAGCGGGATAAGAAATTTCTGGTAGTACCTGCTTTTTAGCTTTGAGCAATAGTGAGTCTGTAGCGCTGGCTGTAAGTCCTTGTGCAAAGCTTTTGATTGTACCGAACAAGTAGTTTGCAAATTGAAATTCCTTTTCTGGATAATAGTGGACAAAATCAACGTGACCTTTTCTTAGTGCATCTTTATAAAGGTTGCAGGCATCTTCATAGGTTTCGATTTTATCAATGAGTCCATTATTTGAGGCTTGGCGCGCAGTGTATATCCTTCCGTCTGCAAGATTTCGTACTTGTTGCAGGGAGAGATTTCTGCTGTCGGCAACAATCTCGATAAATTGATTGTAACAGTCATCTGCAATTGATTGCATGATTTCAGCATGCTCTGGTGTAACAGGTGTGCTCATTCCCAGCATATCTTTGTTGCTACCGGCGATAAATGTCTGAACCTTAATGCCATGAGTTTCCAAGAATTGAGAAAAATCCACAGACTGGCCTGCAATGACGCCAATGGAACCTGTAAGACAATTCCTGTTTGCCACGATATAGTCTGCGGCACAGGCGATGTAATATCCACCAGAGGCTGCAAGGGGCCCAAGATAGGCCCATACTGGCTTTTCGCTTTCTTTTTTGTAATCCAAAAGTTCCAGATATACTTCATCAGACTCATAGACACCGCCTCCGGGAGAGTCGATGTACAATAGAATACCTTTATTTTTGTTATTATGGGTAAGCTCTTGGATAGTGGAAATGAGCCACTCTTGATTGTAGGTTTCGCTCACTTTTTGGATAGTACCTTCTATGTGGATGACGGCAACATGTTCCTGATTTTTTTTGAAACTATCCTTGGTGGAGGTGGTAAAGGGCATGGAAGAGGTGATTTTTAGGACCTCTTGGGGAGGCGCTTTTTTTTGTTGCACCCAGTTAATAATGCCCCCCACAAGGGAGATACAACAAAGTGCAAGGAGAATAATCAGCCCAGTTTTATTCTTTTTGGGCACCTTCTTGGAAGTATCAGACCGGGAGGGTGTTTCTTCCGGAATAATCCTTTGGTTCAAGTCGTTTTGTGGGTTTTCGTGTTCAAAATCCATAGTTTCTCCTAGAGTATGTCAAAAAAATCACTTTCTTTTAATATATTTGTGGCAAGGGCTTGTTCTTTTAGAAAACTATAGGCATGAACCTTTGCCCCCATGTAATAGGGCGTCAAAACGATAAAACCAAGTCCACCAGTTAAACAGCAGAGAAAACACCATCCAAAAAAACTCCAGTCTTGAGCAAAAAGATTGCTCTTGTATCCTCGTGTTATTATCTTGCTGATTTCCATAGCCTTTCGTACTGACATGGTGGGATATTCTGCGAGAATAAAATAGATTTGAGAATAGGCATAAAATTTTACAATGCCGGGAATGAGGAAGAGTAAAGACCACAATGTTGTCCATAGGACAACCCAGAAATTGGCAAGAATTCCTTTGAGCCAGTAATTTAAGCCTTCCAAAAAGGTACCAAAGGAAACTGTCTCATTTTTCTTAAAAAAGCTAATAAAAAAATAGGCTGAGGCCATGGATACAATGCCTGTTATGGCAAAGGGAACAAGGGAAAGCAGTGAGGTAAAGTCTATGTTAACACCATAACTTAATTTCACTTCATCTGCATAGGATTCTGCCAAGGGAAGGGTAGAAATATATCCACAGAGACTGATGATTACAGACACCAAGAGATTGATTTTCCAGTTTCCTTTTAATTTTTGGAGGGTCTGGATCTTGTATATTCTACCATTGAACATGTAATGCTCCTTGTGTTCGAAGGGAAAAAGTACCCTTGAAAAAAAGAATGAATCGTACTATTCTCGAATTATACCACAAGAAAGGAGTAGTGTCATGAAAGGATGCTTTGATTTTACTGTTGATGAGCTGGGCCCTTGTAAGGTTCTTTCCCCCATTCATTTGTCCACAAAAAAAGAGGATTATCAGGCCAATTACGTGCAGGATGGAGAACGCATCCAGTATGACATTGACAGGATAGAAGGGGAGGCTGATTTAGATTGTGCCAAAAATCTCATCCAGAAGGCTGGTCCACGGGAGTTTATCTATTTTAATCCCAAGCACGTAAATGCAGGAATCTGTACCTGTGGTGGTCTGTGCCCTGGATTGAACGATGTGGTGCGTGCCATTGTCCGCTGTTTGTACAATCGTTATGGAGTCCGCCGTATCCGTGGTATTCGCTTTGGTTTCAAGGGCTTTTTCTCCGACATGGGCTTTGACACCTTGGACTTAACCCCTTCCTTGGTGGACGACATCCACAAGACGGGAGGTTCCTTCCTGGGAACAAGCCGTGGTGGTGGAGACCGTGTTATGGATATTGTGGATGCCATTGAGGCTCTGAACATGAACATGCTGTTTATTATCGGTGGAGATGGAACCCAGCGTGGAGCCCTTGAGGTGGCCGAAGAAATTGAAAAGCGTGGGTTGAAAGTTGCCATTGTTGGTGTTCCAAAAACTGTTGATAACGATTTGGTGTTTATCCAGCGCTCCTTTGGTTTTGACACTGCGGTGCAAAAGGCCACGGAGGCAGTATCTGCTGCCCACATGGAGGCCCGTTCCCACATCAACGGTATCGGCTTGATTAAATTGATGGGGCGTGAGTCTGGTTTTATTGCCACTGCCACAGCCCTTGCTAGTCACGAAGCCAATTTCTGTCTTATTCCAGAAGTTCCCTTTGACTTAGAGGGACCAGAAGGTTTGTTGACTCATTTGGAAAACAGGATTCATTCCAGCCACCATGCAGTAATCATTGTGGCAGAAGGTGCTGGCCAAGATCATTTGAACGCTACCAACGAAAAGGATGCATCTGGAAACAAGAAGCTAGGAGACATTGGTATTTTCCTTCGGGATAAAATCAACGAATACTTTAAGGCAAAGAATATCCATATCAACTTGAAATATATCGATCCCAGCTATCAGATTCGTTCTGCCCCAGCTGCTCCCACAGACTCAATCTATTGCGAGCGTTTGGGAAACAATGCGGTCCATGCTGCCATGGCGGGAAAGACAAAACTGGTAATCGGTCTTGTTCACGACAAGTATGTGCATTTGCCCATGCGTCTTGTTATTGCCCGCAGAAATACCGTAAATCCCGACGGTTCACTGTGGCGAGATGCCATGGACTCCACAGGTCAGCCTGTACTGATGATAAACGACAAGGAAAAGTTCCATCATAAAAATTAAGGGAGAGTTTTTCCTACTGGTATGTTAAAGAAGAAGCCCTGCTGGTAAACTGTACCAACAGGGCTTTTTTTGTGGAGTTAGCTACTACAATTCGTAGCTTTCACCGTACTTGACAATTTCCGTTTGTGGGAAACCGTTGTCTGCCAGGAACTTCACGAAGGTGTCTTGTGCATCCTTTTCACCGTGAACCAAGAAGATTTTCTTCAAGCGGGAGGTGTCGATGGAATTAAGCCAATCCAAGCATTCCTGGTAGTCGGCATGGGCACTGAATGCATTGATTTGCTGTACCTCGGCCTGGACCTTGTACCAGTCTCCCATGATGCGGACTTCCTTTTCTCCGTTTTTCAGGCGGCGTCCCAGGGTGTTTTCTGCCATGTAGCCCACCAACAGTACCTGGTTGTTGGGATTTCCCACATTGTTTGCTAGGTGGTGGAGAACTCGTCCTGCTTCGCACATACCGTCAGCGCTGATGATAATCATGGGGCCTTTCTTTTCGTTGAGGGCCTTGGATTCCTCCACACTTTGGACAAAGGTGAGGGCATTGAAACCGAAGGGATTTTTGTGGTGATCCAAGAAGGCTTCATGAGTTGCCTCGTCGTAGCATTCTGGATGAACACGGAAGATGCTGGTGGCATTGGTGGCCATGGGGGAGTCCACGTAAATTGGAATCGGTGGAATCTTCTTTTTATCCAGCAACAGGTGCAGGTAGTATACCAATTCCTGAGTTCGCTCAATGGCAAAGGATGGAATGATAATCTTTCCCTTCTTGTTTACGGCCTTCCGCACGATTCGTACCAGCTCGTCCATGGCGATTTGTGTATCTTCGTGGCGACGGTCGCCGTAGGTGCTTTCCAACACGATGTAGTCTGGTGCTGGAACATTGGTGGCGGGATTGCGAATAATGGGCTTGTTGCATCGGCCCAAGTCTCCCGTGTAGAGGATACGCACCTCATTGTCGCTGGAACTAGTCTTTTTTGCAGGCTGTAGGTCGCTGGCCTTTCTTCCCAAAAGCCGATTCCAGAAGCTAGAGGGGGAGGCACCCTTGTCTAGAGGGGTATCAGCGGAACCTGCCTTTTGCCCAGTGATGGTGATGTAGGCATAGGCTGAACCCAAGATGTGGCCGGCATCAAAGAATTCCAACTGCACATCGGGGGCAATGTACATCTTGCGGTCGTAGGAGAGGCTTACAAATTGATTTGTGGCGGCCACAACATCTGCCTCGGTAAATAGAGGTTTCCAGGTGAATTTCTCTCCTTTCTTGGCAGCCTGCTTCCGCAAGTACTCAGCATCCCGTGCCTGAATGCGGGCACTGTCCATCATAATCAGGTTTGCCAAGTCTCTAGTGGCGGGGGTGGCATAGATATTGCCCTTGTAGCCGTTCTTGGTCATCATGGGCAACAGACCGCAATGGTCATAATGCCCGTGGGTGATAATGACAGACTCCACCTTATCCACAGGAACCTCAAAGTTGCGATTTTTTTCGTCCGCTTCCTTTCGTTTTCCTTGGAATGCGCCACAGTCCACCATAAAGGCCCTGCCGTCAATCTCAAAAATGTGCTTGGAGCCAGTCACTTCTTGGGCTGCTCCCAATGAATAAAGTGTAATTCCCATAATTATATGATAAACTCGAATTCACAAATCCGCAAGGAAAAGAATTTTATCAAAGCTGTATGCTACCATATTGAGGGATTTCCTCGGAAAAGGTAGTTAGACAGAGTGAAAGGATTTCTGTATAATGGACAGCAGAGGTTTGTATAGTGTATTCACGACAGATGACACCACCCCCAGAAAAACTCGTACACCACGGAAAGCCTGTCTTTGGTACCTTTGACGGCATTCCTGACAATTTAGATATTCGTGGTGTGTACCGTCCCTTTGGTGTCCTTCCCTTACCCACATTTATTACTGATTTACGAATCCGCAGCTCCTTGGTTTACATTTTTAATACAGATGAATTCATCGGTGTGGTTTCTTTTTTGGATTTGAAGATTATTGGCCACGGAGAAGTACTCTTTTGGAATAAACAGACAGGACGTAAATATGTGTACCATGCAGTAACTGGTCCTCGCCGTCGGCTCATTTCCAAAAATACTCGTCACGGTGGCTGCATTTCCTTTGGCCGTCGCAGGTATATTAGAATCGGTTGGGACAGGGAAAAGCAGGTAATGAGCTTTGTTTGTAATCTTAAGGGAGATTCTGCACGGCCCAATGTGGCTGCGACCCTTAAATCTGACTTTAGTGATACCACCTTCCGTGGCCTTTCTGCGGTGTTGCCGGCTCCCACTATGCGGCGATGTAAGGCTGTGTGGACTATGACAGCTCCTTTTGTTGGAAGTCTGTCCTTGCAGCCTCAAAACCAAGTACAAATTTCCAGTAATTTACAGGGAAGTGTGCTTTTCAAAAGTGTCCGTTCATACAATAGGCTTCGGACCAGAAGTAGGGAGGCTTGGGGAACAGGGAAGATTGGTGAAAAAACTGTGAGCTTTTCTATCTCTTCCTCTTCACTAGATGCGGTTAATCCCGATATTTATAATGAGAATGTATTGTTTGTTGATGGAGAGCTTACTCCGCTGCCACCGGTAAAAATCACCTTTCCCTTTGGCATAAAAGGTAAATGGATAATCCAAGATACAGAAAACATGGTTGATTTATCCTTTACCCCCATTTCTGACCATAGTCGCATTGTTAGTCTTATGGTTTTGAGGGCACAAAAGCACATCATGTATGGAACTTTTGAAGGAATGATAAAAACGAAGGATGGAAAGGAAATTCCCCTTAAAGATTTTTCTGGAATGGTAAGAAAACAATTGATGCGTTTATAAAACAGGAGAGAAAGGGTATGGATCAACAGGAGAATAAATCAAAGAAGCCAGTATATCGATATGAACCAGGTGAACTGGATAAAACGAGAAAAAATCTTGGCTTTGTAGGAGATGATGAGGCTAAAAAAATGGTTCAAGTACTGGGAGGTGAGATTGGATTAGAAAAATCTGCTCCCGTTGATGAAAAAGCCATTCGTAAGGTTCGTTCTGCCCGTGTTGCCCAAGATCTTCGTTCAGGAACTCGTCCCGCTGGTCGTCGTGGAGAAGGTGGTGATACTCAGAATATTGTTGTTAAGACCACCACACCACCTCCTGCTGCAGCTCCCACAGCGGGCACCATAGTACGAAAAGATATTCTTCCAAGATTAGATAACAAGACCCGTAGCAAAATGGAAAAGCTTATGATGCTTTCAGAATACGGCATCAAAACAAATTACGGTATCTTTAACTTTTTGAACGGGCTGCGTAAAAATGGCTACGATAGTATTTCTGATCAATTTGCTTCTATTACCCTTGAAACCTATATTTCACGTATGTCAACTTTCCAGACAAATGTTGTAAAGTTGATTGCTATGGCTCCACCTCCTATTCAAGAAAAAATCGCCCAAAATCCTGCACCACAATACAAAATGTTAAAGGTGATTGGGGATTGGTCAATGCATTCCCTAGATAGCATGTATAAAAATCTCATGCGAAATCCTTCCAATGTAACAGTTTCTTCTTTGGTGCCCATTGCAAGAGTAATCTATAAATATCTTTTGACTGTATACTTTTTGGGAGAACAGAATTTTGTTGATATGCTGAAAAAGGTATATGGAGAAATTAACGCCCATCCTAAGGCCCAAAAGGAAATGCTTATTGCCCTAGTTCAAGGAATTACTGCTGACTGGATGTACGTATATCAGCGTATTCCACGAGGAATGTATCCCTTGTTGTTGAGAATGTGTAGCAATGAGGTTCATGAATTCTCCGAATTATTTTCCAAGCATTTAGGTAAGGTGTTTAATTTCTTGGGTATTACAAAATACGATATTGTGCTCATGGATAAATCTGACAAAAAAGATGATGAGAATGATAGCGGTGATGAAAATTCTGCAGATGAAAATGAGCAAGGTGAGGCCCAGAATGAATTCCAAGGTGCTGAAATGGGATTAAAGGTTTTGAATCAATTATTCCCTGGTGCTGGGTGGCTCTCTTTGGATGGTATGCCTGATATGTATCCATTTTATCAGCCCTTGTATCATTTCCAAGATGGATTTAACTTGATTTCTCCTGAAAACCCCCTGCAAATTACCATGATCTTGGTAAAGGTGATAGAAGACTTGTTTGAAGGCTGTCGTCACCTTGTGTTTGAGATTGATAAATCTCGATTTCAAGGACGAGGAGAATCAAATCTGTCTCCAAATTACTTGTCTTCCATCATCAATGATTGGTCTGAGTACCGTGAGATTGTATTTGAAAAGCTCTATCTTCCCAATTTGCGGGATTTTGTAAACAATTTGTATGCTCAGCGAGATTTTTTGCGTAACCAGTACGGTAAACGGCTTATGTCTAACTTGCAATGGTATGTGTGTTACAATTTCTTGCCCTACATGCGGTTTGAACAACTGGTACTGGATAAGCCTTCCAATGAGTCAAAGGTTCGCCCCTTGCCGAGTCGTGTATCTGTTTTGGTGGACGAGTTGGCTCGTGTTATTGCCGCTGCAGATGCATCTGGAACTGCGGGTAAAGAATTTACTGAAATTTCTAACGTTTTTGCACCATACAAGTTTTCTTTGCCCAATGTTGTTTCTCAGCGTTTGAATGTCTTGTTGGGATCTACTCGCCAAAAGCAAAGTCCCCGTGCCACAAACTTAACCTTGTTAAAATATACCTACGCAGTTGCCTCTGTTTTGGACTGGTGGATAAATTGTAAAACAAGTCCTGCCTATAATGGAGCAAAGGTGCCAGTGTGTCGTATTTCTGCTGATGATGGAAGACCAGTATTTTCTATCCCAGAACGGGATGACCAAAACTTGTTGTTTGCTCGGAGCCTCAAGACTCAGGGATCTAAGGCATCTGAAGGTGAAGCTAAATCACCTCAAGATGAAGCCAAGACCCCTGAAGCTGAAGTAAAACCTCAAGAAGAAGGAAACAAGGCGTAACGCTTACTTTTGAATCCCCTGTTCTAGTTTTGCAGTAAAACGTTCCAGTTTTTTGCCGGACAGGGGATTTTCCTTTCCTGCCAAAACTTCTCGCAATGCCTCCAATTCTTCTCCAGAAAAGGATACTCCCTGCTGAATGTTATTTTCAAAGGAAGCGATGGTAAGGGGGGCAACTTTTCGTGCAATTTCAAGAATAACCTTTCCGTAATCTCGAATCTCCTTCTGTGCATGACCGTCAAGACGTAACTTCAAGAAATGCATCAAATTGTGCAAGTCACACTGCCAGTAAATTTCTGTGTACAAGGCCAAAGGCAGGTTGATTCGGGCAATTTCTCGTGCAAGGCCAGATTCCACCAGTTGGGTGTAGGTGCTGTAAGCATCTTCTTGTCCCTTTAACAGCAGGTCTTGGGTAGTTTTAACAAAATCTTGGGAAACAGCTTCGGTGCTTCGGCCTTGCTTGTTGTCAGTGCTTTGGATAGCCACGTCTGAATCAGCAGGAAGATAAAATTCATTCTGCATAACGGAGTAGCGACCAGAAATCTCGTTCATGCGGGCTGTTCTGTGACGCACCCACTGGCGGGCAATAAAGATAGGAAGTTTAATGTGGAAAGTAAGCACTACTTGTTCAAAGGGAGACGTGTGCTGATTTCGCAATAAATAATCGATGAGGCCTGCATCTTCTCGTACTGTCTTTGTGCCAGCACCATAGGAAACACGAGCAGCCTGCACAATTCTGGCATCTCCACCCATATAGTCAACTAATCGTACAAAACCTTTATCTAAAACCTTGAATTCTTTGTCAAGGATTTCTTCTGCTTCTGGAACAATGCAATGAGCCATATTCACCTCGTAATAAATTTTTCATCAGTATATCAAATGGAAGAACGAGGGGCAAGTTTGCCTGTAGGTTTGTGAGACTATTTAATTCTTATTTTATCGAATAACCTCTTTGTTTTTTTTATAAACCAATTTATAATACAAATATGAAACGAACAGGACGACCCACCATCAAAGACTTGGCTCAACGAGCAGGAGTTTCCAAGACGGCCGTTTCCTTTGCTTTTAATGCTCCAGAACGCCTTTCAAAAGAAACCTGTACAAAAATCCTCACTATAGCTCAAGAATTAGGCTATGTACCAGATCCCATGGCACGAGGCCTAGCTCGAAAAAAAACACAATGCATTGGAATTTTATTGCCTCAGTCAATTGCATTTATTTTTCAAAATCCCTATATCACTGAGCTATTGCGTGGTATAGGGGAGGAATGTGAAAAAGAAAAATTTTCTATCTTAGTCTTATCTCCCTTGGAAGGGATTTTTACCCATGCACTTTACAATGCCGTTGTTGATGGTGTGATTATTCTCGGGGCAGCCAGTGATAGCGATGTTCACACCCTGTGTCGTCAGCGAGGTCTGCCCTATGTGACTATTGATGCAGGTTTTAGTACGGATTACGTGAACGTTGGTATTGATGATGAAAAAGCTGCCTACGAATTAGCCAAACTTTTGGTGCAAGCTGGTCATAAAAAAATCTGTGTCTGTACCTTGCAGCCTTTGTCAAAGAATCTAGAATCTTCTGGTAGTTCAGAGACAATCCGCAATCGTTGTAAGGGAATTGACCGAGCGGTGAAGGAATGGGGTGGTGAAGATATTGAAGTGGAATACCATGAAGTAGGCACTTCCTACGAAAGCTCCCTTGTGGCAGCCCGCAGTTTATTGGCTCAAAATCCTGCACCTACGGCTGTTTTATGTATGGCAGATGTACAAGCCTATGGCTTTTATCGGGTAATCCAGGAACAGGGCCGTTCCATTCCAAAGGATTTATCTATTGCCACCTTTGATAACTTGCCTCAAAGCCAATTACTCCATCCCAAACCATCCACCGTAGATCAACCGGGCTTTCAAAAGGGCTTGCGGGCTGCGGTGGAACTTTTTAGATTATTATCTGACAAAAAAGATGCCCCAAAACAAGAGACTCAATCTGTGGTATTAGATTTCCAGATTTTGAATACTGGCTCTATTGCTCCACCTTCAGTATAATCACCGATTTTTTTTACCGAGGTAAGGTGTGGCAACAGTTCTTCTGTCCAAAGGCGATGTGGTAATTTATCTCCCTTGCAGCTATGGCCAAGTTTTCTGTCCTTGCGAATCCCTTCTCCATGAAAATCGCTGCCTCCCGTAATAAAAAAGCCTAATCGCCTGCCCATTTCTTCCAGACGACTTCCTTCTGGACGACGAGCTCCAGGATGGTATGCCTCCAGCCCTTCTACACCAGTTTCTCGTAGTTCCTTGAGTACTGGCTCAATTTTTCCCCAGGAAATATAGAGTGAAAGAGGATGAGCCAAAACAGGAATTCCACCGGAAGCTTTGATAGCTTGAATGGATTCCTGTAAATCTGCTCCTGCCCGGTGAATGTAGTAAGGGCGCCCCTTTCCCAAGTATTGGTCAAAGGCTTGTTGAACTGTTTTGCAGGCTCCGATTTTCACCAGATATGAAGCAATGTGGGGGCGTCCGAGGGTTGAATTGGGAAATTCTTGCTGTAGAATTTCTGAGCTTACAGGAAATCCGTCTTGCTTGAGCTTTTGGATAATGTTGTGATTCCGATTTGCCCGCTGGTTTTTCAATTCAGTGATGATTGACTGAAGGTCTGGATGGGTGTGGGTGAGTCCCAAGCCCAAAAGATGGAATTCTCCTGTAGGCCAGGTGATATTCAGTTCAATGCCAGGCACAAAGGTCATGCTTAGGTTTTGTGTCGCTGTTGCAGCTTCTTCCAGCCCTGCAGTGGTGTCATGGTCTGTAAGGGCTAAAACTGTAATTCCTTTTTCCTTTGCCTTATGTACTAAGTCTGTAGGAGAAAGGTTTCCGTCTGATGCTGTTGAATGTGTATGTAAGTCAATCATAAAAAGACTATAGCATATTTTTAAATAGTATGTTATCATTTTAACAAACTTCTTGAATTTTCCTTAAATATGGAGGCGAAAAATGCCTAAAAAAATAGCTTATGCAAAAGGTTCTATCATTTATTTTGAAGAAGATAAGGATGATCGTATATTTATCCTCCAGAAGGGCGTAGTTGTCCTCAGCAGTACCGATGTTGAAACAAAGAATCCTGTTACAGAATACGCAAAAGAGGGAGAATTTTTTGGAGTTAAATCGGCCTTTGGTCGATTCCCGAGAGAAGAAACTGCAACAGTTGTAGCAGATGCCCAGGTTATTGCCATGTCAGTGGCTGAATTTGAGCAACTGTTTAGTAGCAACAAGCAGATTATCATGAAGATGTTGCGAGTATTCTCCAATCAGTTGCGAGCTATCCACAAAAAATGTGAGCAGATTCTCGGTAGCGGTGAGGGAATAAATCCTCAGGTGGGTATGGCTTCTGTTGCCCAATGTTTTTATGATGATGAGCGGTATCGTTCTTGTTGTGATATTTGTCTTAAATTCCTTAAACTCTATTCTGATTCTGATGAAAAAGAAAACATCGTACGGTTGTATGCAGATTCTAAGAAACGTCATGATATGATGTTGGCTAAGAGTGCACGTCAGACGTCTGGTGATCAGATTGTTATTCCTTCTGGTAGTTCTGGATTCTATCTGCCTGGATTTGAGCGTTTTGTAAAAACCTTTGAACGTGATTCTGTTATTATTTCTGAATACGAGCCAGGAGAAACCTTTTACTTGATTCAGTCTGGTTCTATTCAGCTGGTAAAGTGTGTGAATGGGGTGCGCAAGAACTTGGATATTTTGCAACCAGGTGAATTCTTTGGAGAAATGGCCATTTTGGAAAATTCTCCCCGTTCTGCAACATGTGTAGCCATTGACAAGGTAGAAGTTTTGGAATTTAACAAGGCTAATTTTGAGGCTCTGATTACAGGAAATCCTCAAATGGCTCTTATTTTGCTTAAACTCTTCTGTAAACGCATTTATGACCAGAAGCGCCGTTTAAAGATTCTGTTGGTTTCAGACCCTCAATCCCGTCTTGCTAGTGTATTTATGATGTTTGAGGAAATGAATCCTTCTGCCAACACTGCGGATAAGTCAAGAAGATTTAATCTTACTGCTTCTGATTTGTCTCATTGGTCTGGTCTTCCTAGCGATGTAGTTCGGGAAGAAGTGAACAAGTTCGTAGAAAAACGTCGAATCGAAGTCTATGATAATTACATTGTTGTTAACAATATTGTTGACATGAAGCGTGTGGCAGAGATGAAACGTGTAGAAGACATTCTTCGAGAACGAGGTTCCTTAACTTAAGTCTCATTGACCCAAGTTTCTGTTTTTTATATACTTAATTTCATATTTTGCCAACTTAGCTCACCTGGCAGAGCAGCACCCTCGTAACGTGCAGGTAGTCGGTTCAAGTCCGACAGTTGGCTTTAAAGAGGAGTTGAACCGACTACTGGGGTAAAGTGCGCGTTTTGCGAAGCAAAAGGCGATTGTGAGGCATTTACCTCACACCAAGTCCCATAGTTGGCTTTTTTAATTTAAAGGAGTTGATGATGAAAAAAATCTTGAGTCTTTTTTTGGTGAGCCTCATTGTTTTGGCTCTTGTTTCTTGCGGAAAAAAGGAAATCACTACAGATGCTCAGGCTCAAGAAGCCTTGATTGCAGCCTACGAACAGGTGAATGCAAAGAATGGTGGGTTCATGGATGCAACTTTTGATCTTTCTGCCACAATCGAAGGCATGCCCATGGTTTTTGATGGAACTATGGCTATTGGATATACCATTAAGCCTGATTTTTCAGCTGAAATGGACATGAGTGTTAATACAGAAATGATGGGAATGGATATGTCATTTCCATTTAAGGGATATTATGAAGTTGCTGGGGATGAATTGGTGGCATATTTCAATGCTATGAATACTTGGATGAAAACTTCTGCTCCTTATTCACAGGTAGATGTTGCAGCAATAAATGAATTTAGTACCATGATGATAAAGACTTTATCTGAGGTTTCTTTAAAGGGAAAGACTGAAATTCAGGATACTCCAGTATATGAATTAGAGATAACCTTAGTGGACAATGCCTTTAGTCAGATGATGGAAGCTGCATCTAGTACTATGAGTGAGTCTGATCGTCAGAAAATGGAACAAATGTTAGCTACATCAAAGTTTTCCGTGGAAGAACTGGATATTTTGTTTGCTGGTTTAACCTTTCCCACATATTTGCGTCAGAGCGACTTGTCTTTATATGGTGTTAATGTGGACTTAGGCCAGTGCTTGAATCAGTTGGTGGATAATGTTGGTCAGATGGAGGAGTCAGAACTGACACTAGATGTTTTAGCTGCTTTAGATATATCTGGTTCAATGTTGCTGGTATATCGGGAGGGTGAGCCTGCTGGTGTGTATGCTGTTCCTCAAGAAGCTCGTGATACAGCCATGGAAATGAATGCTACAGAGGAAATGACCTTTTAATAGAGATTTTTCGTAAGTTTTATAAAAACAAAAAAAGCATCCTAGATAGGATGCTTTTTTTATGTCTTGATGTATTCTATTACACTTTGAACTGTTCTATTCGAGCTGCAATATCACGAATGGTGACTTCCATCAGTTCGTTTATATCAGCAAGCCCCTGAGCCTTTGCAAATATTTTCTGGGACTCATCATTCATGTAATTCATGTCTTGATCCATTTGATCTGCTGCTACTTGAATCTTTTGAATCTCATGAAGGATTAATTTATTGCCTTCAGTCATTTCTGCAGAAGCTGTCCGAACTTCCATGGTACTATTGTTCATGGCGTGGAGGGCTGTAGCAATTTGTTGTGAACCAGTTGATTGCTCGTCCATGGCACCCTGAATCTGTGTTACCAAGCTGTTTGTATCTTGAATTTTCTTGGAAACAGAGTTGAACATGTTGCTGGATTCTTCTGAAACATTTACCATTTCTTCGATGGCTGAATGAATCTTTGTAAGCTGGTTTCCGATGTTGCGAGATTGTTCAGAGGATGTTTCAGAAAGCTTTCTAATTTCATCAGCAACAACACTGAATCCACGACCTGCATCTCCTGCATGGGCTGCTTCGATGGCTGCATTCATGGCCAACATGTTGGTTTGTTCGGCAATGGAGGCAATAACTACGTTTGCTTCGTGCAGCATTGTTGATTGTAGCTCGATTTCCTTGATTCTCTGGTTTACATCTTCTTGCTTTTCTGTTCCAATCTGAATTTCATGAGAAAGCACATTAAATACTTCCAGCATTTTGTGCATGGAATCGGTGACAGATCTGATATTTGCCAACATTTCCTCTACAGCGGCAGATGCTTGGGTTACTTCGGTAGATTGGGATTGAATCATTTGTTCCAGAGATTGAATGTTGGAGGTAATTTCGTTTACGGTACCAGCTGTTTCTGCTACACTTCCTGCCTGTTTTTCCATTTCAGTGTGAACATTCCGAACATAGGCGGTAATCTGACTGATGGAGTCTACCATTTCAAAGGTACTGCTACTTAACTGTTGACCAACAGATTCTAGATGTATCTTTGAGTTTTTGATTTTTGACACAGTGTCGTAGATTTTTTCAGTAAACTTGTTGAATCCCTTGGTAATGGAATTCATTTCCTTGAAGGAATGGAAGTTAAGGCGTTTTGTCAGGTCTGCACTTCCTTCCGTAAGATCATGAAGGTTGAGATCAAGAATGAGGAGAGGTTTTACAGCGAGTTTTAAAATAACAAGACTGATGATAACTGCTGCGATTACCAAGAGTACCGTTGAACCAATGGATAATGTGTAGATGAGAGAAAGAATGTCATCTTTGCTATTTTTTGCTGCAACGGTAATTCGTTTGTCCATGTCATCCACATAATTTCCTGTGGAAATAGCCCAACCCCAAGGTTCAAAGTAGGCAGAGTAGGCTAATTTTGGAGCTACAGTGACACCATCGGCTTTGGTGAAGTAAAAGGAGTTGAATCCTCCCTGTTCTGGGCCGAGACAGCTTTTTAATATTGATTGGATAATCATAACTCCATTTTGGTCTGCAAGGTCAAAACGATTTTTCCCTTCATCGTATACCAAGATGGGATGCATCACCAGGATGTACTCTTTATCATCAATCCAGAAATACCCAGAATGATCATTACGATATCTCATGGCTCGGATAATCTCTTTCCCTTGGTACTGAGCTTCTTCTGTTGTAATGAGGCCCTGCATCTCTTGGTTATGAAGATTTTGAAGTATGGCAAGTGCTGCTTGTACTTGAGATTTTATTTCTGTTCGATAGCCGTCATACATGGCAATTCTATAATTGTCATTGGAGTGTTTGTTAGCTACTTCCAACTCATAAATTGCAAAACCACCAACACTGAAGGTTATGACGGTGGCAATGACAATACTGACGATAACGAGTGTAACACTTAGACTAGTAGATTTTCTCATGACCTTATCCCTAAAAGAGTATTAGTGTATTATAGCACGAAAAAGAGCGGTAAGCAATAATATTTGATTCTACTAAAAAAATGGGTATACTGGGAGTATGTCTGTAACTACCAATGTCCTCATTATTCAGCCTCCTCTTGTGCAGTTGAATACTCCTTATCCTGCCGGAGCCTATCTGAAAGCTTTTTTCTCTGAAGTGAAGGCCCAAAAGCCCCAGTGGAATCTTGGAGAAATCCGCTGGGTGGAGGGCTGCAACCTTTTGTTTCATCAGATTTTCTGCAAGGAAGGCTTACGTCATGTCTTTGCTTCCTCAGAAAAACAGGCGTTGCAACAGGCTGACCAGTGGGAAAAAGCTGGCCGTCATAACGAAGCTTTTAACGTGCGGCGGTATTTAAGTCAACAGGATGGCTGGATTCATTGGATTGATTCCATTGTGGCCATCTTGCAGGGATGTCAGCGGGAATTGTGCCATGAATTTGTAGCTTCTCCTGCTGTTCCCCGAGGCCAGCGGATGGAAAACTTTTTGGCTGGCTTGGAATCTCTTCCTTCCGTGGATGATGCAGTGATTCTGGCTTCTCTGGCCTTGGCAGATTTAGCCGATTTTATTGGAGCTTTTTTTGATCCCTCCTTTGAGCTTGTTCGTTACGGGGAATCCTTGGCCACTAGTCACAAGGGATTTCAGGCGGTGGAGGAGGGCTTGGCCGCTCCAGTCCTGCAGGATTTTTACCGTCCCATTGTGAATCTGCTGTTGCAGGAATATGGTGTGCTGGAAGAAAATCAGCGGCTTTTGCTTTGTGTCAGCTGTCCCTTTCCTGGAACTTTGGCTGCAGCTCTTTTTACCTGCAAAAAATTTAAGGAAGCTTTGGGCAACAAGGTTTTTGTGGCCTTGGGGGGCGGTTACGTGAACACTGAATTGCGTCAGGTTCGGGAGCCTGCTTTGGCAAGTTATCTTGATGCCTTGAGCTATGACCGAGGCTACGGATCCTATTGGGATTTTTTCACCCAGGTGATGGAGCTGGATGGTGGTGACGGGTATTTTCCTGCTGAAATAAAAAATCACTCAATTTACAAGATGAAGTTTTTTGGTGGGGATGCATTTGTTGACCAAGGAGCTTTACAAAAAACTGAGGTGGTGGCGGTGGAGGATGACTTTACCGCTAGACTTGCCCCGGACTACAGCGACATAGATTTTTCACAATATCCTCGCTTAGCAGACAGTACTAATCCCATGCATCGATTGTGGTCTGATGGGGCTTGGTTAAAAGCCTATCTTGCTCACGGTTGCTACTGGCATCAGTGTGCCTTTTGTGATACTAGCCTTGATTATGTGTGCTCTTACAAAAAGGTGGCGGTAAAGGAGCTGTATAAAAAGCTTGCTGCTCAGGCCCATGGTTCGGGAGTTTGTGGGGTGCATTTGGTGGATGAGGCGGCACCTCCTGCTGCCTTGCGGGACTTTGCCTTGGAAAACTTGAAAGCTCCACAGCCACTGGTTTTTTGGGGAAACATTCGCTACGAAAAGGTGTTCAGCAGGGATTTGGCAGATGTGCTGTCTCATGGCGGCTTGCGGGCTGTTTCTGGAGGCATAGAAATTGCCTGTGGTACTGGCCTTGATGCGGTAAAAAAGGGGACTGATTTGCAAAGCATAGTGTCTGCCTGTGCCGCCTTTAAGGAGGCTGGGATTCTCACCCATGCTTACATGATTTATGGCTACTGGCAGGAAAGTCCTCAAATGCTCATTGATTCCATGGAAACCCTGCGTCAGCTCTTTGCTTCTGGCCTTTTGGACAGTGCATTTTGGCACAAGTTTGTGTTAACCCGTCATTCTCGTGCCTTTCAGGAATGGAAGGCGGGCTTATATCCTGAGCTCAAGCCTTTGGGGTTGGATGAAGGGGAGGACAGTATTTTTGCCTCCAACGATCTAGGCTTTGCTGGAGAGGAAAAAAGTGCTAAATACGGAGAGCTCTTGAATCTTGCACTTTCTACCTGGATGCATGGCGAGGACTTGGAGATTCCTGTGAACAAGTGGTTTCCCTTTGCCATGCCTCGTCCCTTGGTGGCACCTGATTTGGTGGAGCAAGCTATTGTCAACTACGAAAGGCAGCGGGATAGTTCCCACCGTGATTTTGATAATTTTTGCAAGAACTGGAAAAATTATTGCTGGCTCGGTGGCCGTCCCTTGGTGGTGACAGGGAAGGGTGGCTTACAGCTGACCTGGAGCTACATGGGAGAGCTATTCTACGGAAAATTTCCTGCTGGCACAAAAAAATCTCTGGCAGATCAGGTGGCCTTGTGGTTGTATAATCGTTCTCCTGGAAGATGGAGCGAGGAAGGGCTGGTGGCAGACAGTGCTTCTGGAAGAGAGGATTTTTCTGAAGAGGTATGGGAAAGCTTGCAGTATCTGTACAAGAAATTGCGGGGAAGGGGCCTGTGTAGGGCCTTTTAGGAAGTTGTTGGTGGAAGAAAAGGATGTATAAAGAAAAAAACTCCTGAAGATACAATGAACTTCAGGAGTTTTCAGATTACTAAAAAATTAGTGGAATTTATTTTCCAGTAAGATAGCCTACGACACCTACAACCCAACCTGCAAGGACAACATAGAATCCCATGTATGCGTGCTTGATGAAGCCCTTTGCAATGGTCTTGTAAATAACATTGTCGTTAAATCCAATGAACAGAACAACACCACCTGCGATGGAAAGAATGAGAGCCACCAGCTGCAGTATTTTTTTGTTTTTAGCATTGATAAAATTCAGTACAACACCTAAAACTGCTCCAATAATAATCAGCAATCCACCGATGGTAACAAATCCAAAGTTATCGAAATCTAAAAAATCCAATCCATTAGGTTCAATAGGACCGGCTTTAAACATTGGTAGGAAAAAACCTACAACTACTAAAATCATTCCAATAAGGTATAACATTCCCATGGACTTCTTTTTCTTTGCCATAAATAAACTCCTTTATGTAATTTGATTCGGTGATTCTATCATAAAAAATCAAAATAGAAACTAGTATTTGAACGCTTTGTTCTTAAGATATAATTAGGAAGGTAGATGTTTTATTTTAAAAATATTAGTATGTTTGTAGTATGAATTCTGTACTTTTTGCCTTTTTGCTCACCCTTTTTGCAGGTCTTGCCACGGGAGTGGGGAGTTTATTGGCCTTGCTGACAAAACGAACAAATACAAAATTTCTTGCAGTTTCCCTGGGATTTTCTGCTGGGGTGATGATATACGTCTCCATGATAGAAATCTTTGTCAAGGCAAAGGACTCACTAATTGCAGTGCTGGGAGAAAAAGGTGGAAGCTGGCTTACTGTAGGTGGATTTTTTGCTGGAATGTTGTTGATTGCCATTATCGACAAGTTCATTCCCGAAAAGGAAAATCCCCACGAAATAAAAAGGGTGGAATGCTACATCGACGAAAATGGCAACGAGGTGTGTCCTGTTCCCTCCCATGATTCAAAGTCAAAGCTTTTGCGGACAGGGGTTTTTACTGCTATGGCCATTGCCATCCACAACTTCCCGGAAGGCTTGGCCACCTTTATTTCCGGAATGCAGGAACCTTCCTTGGCCATTCCCATTGCCATGGCTATTGCCATCCACAATATTCCAGAGGGAGTGGCGGTGTCGGTGCCCGTGTTCTTTTCCACCGGTAGCAAGAAAAAGGCCTTTGTGTATTCATTTTTGTCTGGATTAAGCGAGCCTGTGGGGGCCTTGGTCGGTGTTACCATCTTGCGGCATTTCATCAATGACATGACCTTTGGGGTGGTATTTGCTATGGTGGCAGGAATTATGGTGTTCATCTCCTTGGATGAGCTTTTGCCCTCTGCCCGGGAATACGGTGAGGCCCATCTTTCCATCTATGGTTTGATTTCCGGCATGGTGGTTATGGCCTTGAGTCTTCTTTTATTTATGTAGTTGTGTAAAACATAACATATATTATTGCGTTGAATTGACTTATCATGTTAGAATATGAGGCATGGATAAGATTATTTTTATTTGCGAGGATTCAAAAAAAGGAGCAGATATACAGGAGAAGTTAGAAAGAAGTTTTGAAGTGCTACGGAAAGACTTTTGTGTTGATGAAATAAAGGCCTGTATCGCCGAAAATAAACCTTTGTTAACGGTAGTTTTTATAAAGGATGTATCTCCTGAAATTCGACAAGTATTGCATCTCTTGCTATCTTCTATGTCTACGGCTTTTGTGTTGATTGGAAGGCGTGAAGATTGCCAAGATTTTTTTGATGAAGGGTATGTTGTAAAATATATTATTACTCCATTGTTGTTGAAAGATGTTATAGTGCAGATTAAAGAAGCTGTTGGTTTTGTAAAAGGTCAAAATCAGACAGAGTCAACTGTATCCAAAAAGGAGGGAAGGATGAACAATAAAAAACATGTTCTTTTGGTAGATGATGATATTGTAACTTTAAGAACGTTGACAAACTATCTCAAAGATTTTTTTGATGTATCTGTAGCTCGATCTGGGCTTGCAGCTATTAATTTTTTGACAAAGGAAAAGCCAGATCTTATTTTATTAGATTATGAAATGCCTGGATGTGATGGAGTGCAAACACTTCAGATGATCCAAAAGGAAGAGGAATATAAAGATATTCCCGTATTCTTTTTGACGGGGGTTTCTGATGCATACCATGTTAAACTTGCAGCTAGGCTAAAACCAGAGGGATATATTTTGAAATCAATTTCTCAAGAAGAGCTTGTTTTCAAATTACATGATTTTTTTAAGTGAAGTAGAGACATCGATTATGAAGAACGTGAGTAGATGGATAGATAAGTTAAAGTTTAGAGATAAAGAGGAATATCTCGAATATCGTCAATTGGCTGCAACTAAAAACTGGGGGCGAATGTTCCTGATTATTAGTATCACCTTATTGTTTGAAATTTATCTGTTTGTTAAAGGTGACATAACCT
>JAZQSR010000211.1:0-12787 GCA_045630225.1 Treponema sp.
ACTTCAGGCACCCCCAGCTTCCATGGCTTGACGGGCGGTGTGTACAAGGCCCGGGAACGTATTCACCGCGCCATGGCTGATGCGCGATTACTAGCGAATCCAACTTCATGGAGTCGAGTTGCAGACTCCAATCCGAACTGAGACAGGCTTTCGAGATTTGCGCGGCATCGCTGCCTGGCCGCCCTCTGTACCTGCCATTGTAACACGTGTGTCGCCCCGGACGTAAGGGCCGTGCTGATTTGACGTCATCCCCCCCTTCCTCTCACCTTACGGCGGCAGTCCTGATAGAGTCCCCAGCATTACCTGATGGTAACTATCAGCAAGGGTTGCGCTCGTTATGGCACTTAAGCCGACACCTCACGGCACGAGCTGACGACAACCATGCAGCACCTCCACAACTGCCCCGAAGGGAAAGCATATCTCTATGCCGGTCAGTCGCAGTTCAAGCCCGGGTAAGGTTCCTCGCGTATCATCGAATTAAACCACATGTTCCTCCGCTTGTGCGGGCCCCCGTCAATTCCTTTGAGTTTCACCCTTGCGGGCATACTCCCCAGGCGGTACACTTATCGCGTTTGCTTTAGCACCCAGCCTCATGGCCAGACACCTAGTGTACATAGTTTACTGTGTGGACTACCAGGGTATCTAATCCTGTTCGCTCCCCACACCTTCGCACCTCAGCGTCAGTTATCTACTAGAAACTTGCCTTCGCCATTGGTATTCTTCCAGATATCTACAGATTCCACCCCTACACCTGGAATTCTAGTTTCCCCTTAGTAACTCTAGTCATACAGTTCTCAATGCAGTTTCTGGGTTAAGCCCAGAGATTTCACATCAAGCTTTTATAACCGCCTACATGCCCTTTACGCCCAATAATTCCGAACAACGCTCGCAACTTACGTGTTACCGCGGCTGCTGGCACGTAATTAGCCGTTGCTTATTCAGGACCTACCGTCACCACAATACCATTCCCTGCACTGCTTATTCTTCAGTCCCAAAAGGATTTTACAACCTTCCGGCCTTCCTCATCCACGCGGCGTCGCTCCGTCAGACTTTCGTCCATTGCGGAATATTCTTAGCTGCTGCCTCCCGTAGGAGTCTGGGCCGTATCTCAGTCCCAATGTGTCCGATCACCCTCTCAGGCCGGATACCCATCATTGCCTTGGTAGGCCTTTACCCTACCAACTAGCTAATGGGCCGCGGGCCAATCTTTCAGCGGAGCCTTAGCTCCTTTCCTCACAGGTCTCTAACCCCTGTGGTCGTATTCGGTATTATCTACTATTTCTAGTAGCTATCCCCATCTGAAAGGTACGTCACCCACGTGTTACTCACCAGTCCGCCACTCTAGGGCAGGAGTAAGCTCCCGCCTTGCCGTCCGACTTGCATGCTTAAGACGCGCCGCCAGCGTTCGTTCTGAGCCAGGATCAAACTCTCCATGATTTATTCATTAGCCTCAAGGGCTAGTGATTTCATTTCAGTTTGATTCCTTCTCTATTGTTAATATTAAAGGAATCTGCCACACTTCCGTATGGCTAACTTTATCGATTTCTCGATATACGCCACCTTATTGCTGACTTCTTACTTCTCTTTCAAGAAGTTCGTCGTATTTTCTTCCCTTCCCTCATAATGTTTAAGAACACTGCGATTTCCATCGCTTTGCTTTCGCAAGTGAAACTAGTTTATCATACATTGCTTCACTTTGTCAAGCACTTCTCAAAAACTTTTTCAAGTTTTTTTTTCGTTTTCGCTCACTCAGTCGCGTTAGCGTCTTTCGTTGCGTCAACGATGAAGACTATATCACACTCACTTCAGATTGTCAAGCGTAAATTTTCTTTTTTTTTAAAAAAAATCACTTTTTTTTCACTTTTTTTTTCATTGACAATTAAACAATGGCTATGGTATTATGAGTGGCATTTTTATCTTTATAATAAGGAAACACATTGTATGAGTGACAACAAAAGCGTCTCACCAAAGAAAATCTTGATAAGTGTTGGCTCCATTATTATTTTAGTTTTGGCAGCTATTTCATTTATCTTTATTCCAGCCATGGTTCAGGGCGGAGGTTCTGAACTCCCACCTTTAGGTTACTACAATAAGAAACCTATTGAATATAAACAGGGGACTTATTTCACTTCTTTGGTTCAGTTTTATTCTGAACAA
Source organism: Treponema sp. (assembly GCA_045630225.1). GTDB lineage: Bacteria > Spirochaetota > Spirochaetia > Treponematales > Treponemataceae > Treponema_F. The sequence continues at coordinate 2,158 of JAZQSR010000211.1, forward strand.
GTTGGAAGTGAAAATCTTCAGGCAGCTTATTTCGACATTTTTAATATGGCATTTAATGGAGCTGTTCTTAATGAAGCTTTTAGTCAGGCAGTAGAGTCAACTGGATATATTGTTCCAACAAGTTTACTTGACAGAAACATGCTCCCCTATTTCTATGATGAAAATGGGGTGTATTCACAAAGACTATTTAATGAGGCTCCCAATAGTACAAAAATTGAATTGAGGAACTCTATTGAAAATAGTCTTATTTTTCAAAGATATAATGATGATCTTTTTGGTTCAACTTCTGAAAAAATCGGTGAATACACCATGTATGGGTTAAAGACTGCTTCTGCAGAGGAAGATTTTATTTCCTCAATGGGGAATAACCAAAGATCATTTCAGGTTGTGTCTTTCGATATGACAGATTATCCTAAAGAAGAAGCTATTGTTTGGGGAAAGGATAAAGCTGATTTGTTTACTAGTTATGATTTATCTGTAATCTCTCTTGCAGACGAAGTAGCGGCAAACAATCTTTTGAAGCAGTTGCAGAATAACGAGATTTTATTTGAAGATGCAGTAACAGAATTATCTCGCAACTATTATAGTGGAACTGATGGTAAATTATTAAATAAGTATAAATATCAGTTAAACAATATTGTGACTGATGAAACGGCTTTGAATAACATTACTTCTTTGACAGAAGGAACCTTAAGTGGTGTCATTGCTACAACCAACGGATATTCTATTTTCCGTGGTGATGGAGCTGCCATTCCTGCTAATTTTGAAGATGAAGCAGTGGTAGATGCTGTGATTAGTTACATGAAATCTTATGAATCAGGTGTAATTGAAACATATTATCTTGATTTAGCTCAAGATTTTTGGAATGTAGCAAATGTTTCTGGCATGACAGAAGCATGTAGACAGTTTAACGTACAACCAATCCAAGTGGGACCATTTCCCTTGAATTACGGAAGTTCACCTTTGTTCCCTTCCATGACATCTACTGAAATAGCTTTGAATGATGCATCTTCCAATGAAAACTTTATGAAGACAGCATTTTCAATGCAAATGGACGAAATTTCTAGCCCAATGGTATTGAACAATTATGTTGTAATGCTAAAGTTGACAGGCGAAGAGGTAATTTCTACAGATGAAGATACGACACTGTTTAATACTTATGTTAACCAGTTTGATCAGGTATCAGTACAGAATGCAGTCATGACCAGTGATAAATTGCAAAATGACTTCTTTACTGTATTCTTTCAATATTTTATGAATTTTGAATAAGATAGGCAAAACTTAGAGTATCATAGATGTTAATCAGCAATGATACAAACAAGCCCTGCCTGGTAGAAACTAGACAGGGCTTGTCTGTTTTATACGAAAATAGATATTTGTACTCAAAATATAATCCTGCTGCCAGCATAGAACGGTTAGTGGATACATTGGAATTGAAAAAAGATACTTTAGTGCTTTGTTTTTCTCCAATTTTAGGGTATGGCTTGAAAAAACTGACAGAAAAATTACCTTCAGGCTGTTTTATGCTCGTAATTGAGGCCGATGCACAGTTACTAGAGCTTTATAATCAAAATCTTTTCACTCAAAGAAATACCGACACAGCTCAATTTTCAACAGAAGAAATCTTCCCTAAAAGTTCTGAAGTTACGATTGGATTTTTGGGGCCACAACGACTCGAAAATATTTACAATCTTTTAACAAAAAAAAATCAGATAACAGATAATGGTGTTCAAATCCCCCATCCAGGTTCCTTCAAATATTGTGTGAGGGTTGATTTTTCAGCTGCACCAGCATTAAAACAAGAGGAATATCAACGAATTCAACAAAGAGCAGAACTTGCAGTAGCCAATTTCTGGAAAAATCGTTTGACACTCATTAAAATGGGGCGATTATATCACAGGAATATATTACGTAATCTGGCTATTTTGCCCTTTAGCAACAAAATACCAGCAAAAAACATAGATTTTCCACTGCTCGTTTTAGGTGCAGGACCTTCTGCAGACAATACGATAGCACAACTTTCTCTAATAACAAAGGCTCAACGAGAAAAAATGTATATTATGGCAGTAGATGCAGTAGTTCCTGCCTTACTGGCAAAAAAAATAAAGCCAGATCTTGTTGTAGCCTTGGAATGCCAGCATGCGATCCAGCAGGCTTATACATCTGCTGTCAATAAAGAACTTTTTATAGTGGCAGATCTTACTTCTCGCCCCTCTATTTTGCATTACGATACCAGTGGTGGATTTAAAACAGGAATAAAGCAGCTTGGAGAAAACTGTACTGGAGGAAAAATAGCTTTTTTTTCCACGGAATTTACAGGAAGTCAATTTTTGGAACGACTACAACAACAAGATTTTATTCAACAGGTGCTGCCACCTATGGGCTCAGTGGGAATTGTAGCCATGGAAATAGCACTTTTGTTGAGAAGCAGCTCCCATGTACCGGTATTTGTTTCGGGCTTGGATTTTTCTTTTTTAGTAGAACGAAGTCATTGTAAAGATAGTTTTCAGGTTAGAAATACTTTTTTAAAGGCAAATCGGGTAAAACCAGCTGGTTCATACAGCTGCCTTGAAAATCCTTCCACAGAAAAACAAGGAGGAAAATCAGGAATGGTTTACTCCGACCAGATCTTGTCTTATTATCAGCAGATTTTTTGTGATCGTTTTCAAGGTGTGGTTCAGGTCTACGATGTGGGAGAGATGGGACTAGACTTGGGACTGAAACGAAGGGATTTTTCTCATGTAATTTCAGAAATCACTCAAATTAAGAAAACAAATGCAAAAGAAGCTGGCATTTTTAAAGAAAATACAGAAAAAAAACAACAACTTTGTGAAAAAATACAGGAATTTTATCACAAAGAGGAAATTATGCTTCAAGAATTACGGGACGGGCTTTCCACAGGAAATATCTGTCAGGAAAGAATTCTGGAGATTCTTGAAGAAGCAGATTATCTGTATCTCCACTTTCCTGACGGCTACAAACCAAGCCTTGATATTTCCTTTCTAAAACGTGTTCGTTCAGAAATCGATTTCTTCCTGAAAGACATTGCTTTAGGAAAGAAATTGATGGAAGAATAGGAATCCCTACTCTTCCTTTGTTTTGAGCACAGCAAGGAAGGCTGACTGTGGTAATTCCACGTCTCCAACCATCTTCATGCGCTTCTTTCCTTCCTTCTGCTTTTCCAACAACTTTCGTTTTCGGGTAATATCACCACCGTAACACTTTGCCAAAACATCTTTTCGAAGGGCATTAACTGTTTCACGGGCGATAATCTGACTACCAATAGCTCCCTGAATGGCAATTTTAAATTGCTGACGGGTAATTTCTTCTTTCAATTGGGAACAAACGTGACGGGCCTTATCATAGGCGTTACCCTTAAATGCCAACTGAGCCAAGGCATCTACACCTTTACCATTAATAAGAATATCAATTTTAACCAATTCTGTAGGCTGGTACCCGATGATGTCGTAGTCAAAGGAGGCATAGCCACGACTATAACTTTTAAGGCGATCGTAAAAGTCAAACAAAACTTCTGCCAAGGGCATTTCGTAGGTAATTTCTACTCGCTTTTCATCCAGATATTGCATGTTTGTCTGTACACCACGCTTTTCTGTACACAAGGCCATAATGGAACCAAGATAGGTAGCAGGTGTTATGATAGATGCCCGGATGTAAGGCTCCTGGGCAGAAGCAATACGTCCTGGATCAGGATAATCAGCAGGATTGTCGATGTATTTTTCCTCACCGCTCGTCAATTTTATCAGGTAACGAACAGAAGGAGCGGTAAAGATAACAGCTTGGTCGTAGTCACGCTCTAATCTCTCCTGAATAACCTCCAAGTGCAAAAGCCCCAAAAATCCACAGCGGAAACCGTGGCCTAAAGCAAGGGATGAGTCTTTTTCGTACACAAGACTTGCGTCATTGAGGGTGAGTTTTTCCATGCTATCCCGCAATTCTTCGTAATCGTTGGAATCGATGGGGTAAATAGAGGAAAATACTACTGGTTTTACTTCCTTAAAACCGGGCAATGCTTCTTGGGCAGGATCTTCTGCTAAGGTGATAGTATCTCCAACACGAACATCAGAGACAGTTTTAATTCCAGCAATAATGTAACCAACGTCACCGGCTTCCAACTGCTTTGTTTCCTGCAACTTAATGCGGAAAATACCTGTAGATTCCACCTTGTACTCAGTGCCACTATTCATAAAGCGAATGATCTGACCAGGTTTTAAGGCTCCATCAATCATTCGTAGGTGAACGATAACACCACGATAGGGATCATAGTGGCAGTCGAAAATCAACGCCCGCATCTTTCCAGAAAGATCTCCTGATGGAGGTGGGAATCGACTTACAATAGCTTCAAAAAGTTCATCAATACCCTTTCCTGTCTTTGCAGAAACAAGCACAGCAGATTCACCATCCAAACCGAGATCATGGTCGATTTGATGCTTTGCACCAGGAATGTCTGCAGCAGGCAGATCAATTTTATTGATAACGGGCACAATCTCAAGATTATGCTCTAAGGCTAGGTACATATTGGAAAGGGTTTGGGATTCAACACCCTGAGCTGCATCAACCAACAGCAAGGCTCCTTCGCAGGAGGCAATGGCTCTGGAAACCTCGTAGGAAAAGTCTACGTGGCCCGGAGTATCAACAAAGTTCAACTCATAATTCTGCCCATCGGCAGCAGTATAGGGAATAGTTACTGCCTGACTTTTTATAGTAATTCCGCGCTCCCGCTCAATATCCATGGAGTCAAGAATCTGGTTCTGGAATTGTCTGTCATCAATAATCTTTGCCTTCTGAATCAATCTGTCAGAAAGGGTTGATTTTCCGTGGTCGATATGGGCCACGATACAAAAATTTCTCTTGTGTGCTAAATCTGCCATAATTTCCCTATAAATAAGCCTCCTGAGCAAAACTACAAGAGGCATGATTTTTTTGTGAAACTATTGTATTAGAAATAGAAGGGACTGTCCAGAGGAGCCCCAACTGCAATGCTCACCTCAAAATAACCATTCTTACGCTTTTTGGTGTAGAGTTGGGCATAAATCACATCCTTTGTTTTAGGAACTTCAACTTTAATGATTTCAACAGGATCGTGAACGGAAAATCCCGACTCATCAGCTATGTCTCCTGGCAAAACCGATACCACTGTGTAACTTTTCTTGTTCTTGTCGGAAGCAGACTTTAATTCCATACCGAAAATAGGCAGAAAGGCATTGGAAACCAAGTCTCGCTGATAAATCTCATATCCTGGCTGTTTTGGACGCTTTTCAAGATACACAGATAAATGTCTCTCGGAACCAGCTCCATCTACACCAGTGCTGGAAGTTGGAGAATACACAGAAATCCTAACAATTGTTTCTGGTAGCAGTGTTTTAAGAACATTGTGAAAATCGTCGATTCCAGTAATAGCAACACCGTTGATTACAGTAATTACATCACCTTTTTTCAAGCCAGAACGATGTCCACTACCACCAGGCATAAGATATTGTACTAAAAGTCCACCAGGCGTTTCAGTAAACTGGTCTACAGGATTATCCTTTCCATAGGCACCAATCCAACCATGCTCCCGCAATCCTCCAGAAGCAAGAATAGGTAACTGAGCTTTCAGATACTCCACGGGAATGGCAAAGTTTAGCCCCTCGTATTCCAACATTCCGGCAAAAACGATGGCTTCCACGTTACCTTGTTCATCAATAATTGGCCCCCCAGAGTTACCAGAATTGATGGCTGCATCAATTTGCATCACTGGCCCCATGGCCAAAAGACGGCGCCCTTTGGCAGAAACAATGCCAGAGGTTAAGGTCCACTCCAAACCAGCAGGAGAACCAATGGCATAGATTCTCTCCCCTACATCAAGGTCTTGGGAAGAACCCAAGGGGAAAACGTATGGTGCATCGATCTCCGTTTTTAGCAGGGCTAGATCAAGCAAGGGATCCCATCCCACCACTTTTGCAGGAATTCTCGTTTCTGGATCTGACGAAAGTTTAATGTATAGGCGGGAGTACCCCTCATACTCTGGGTCAACCTCAGGCTGAATCACGTGATAATTGGTAATGATGTAACCTCTTTTATCGATGAAAAACCCAGAACCAATGGCTCTATTTGCATAACCCAATCCACGGGCCACATGAATCCCCAAATCAACCCAAATGGTGACCGTACCACTAATATAATCACTGACGGCATGGGGATTGTCTTGCACAACTCCATAGCCAGGAATTTTCGAAGCAATCAGACCTTTTAATTTTTCAAGTTGCTGCTCACTTGATGCATCTACAGGGTAATCGACAGCCACAAGAGAAGATAACAGTCGCCGAGCCTCCAAATAATTGGAAGCCTCTATTGCTTCTTGGTATTGCAGGAAAACCTTTTGGATACAAAGTTCAAAAACTTGTTCGATAGCATCATGGGGACTAACAGAATTTTTTTGCAAAAGACTAGCTCTCCACAGGGCTTTTACACTTTCTGTTTCCAACAACTCGGTAATAGAAGAAATTTCATTTTGAATTACATCTTCAGTGGTGTAATCTAAAGGAACAAACCCTTCCTGAGGGGAAGAACTACATCCCATCAGAAAGAGTAAAGAAAATACAGCCAGAAGAAAAACTGACCTTAGTGTTTTAATCATCAAGTAAAACTCCAAAATAGAAGTTTGAGATTTTTATTCCAGTACATCGTGTTCCAGAAGCTGTTTCAGTGACTTTACCTTCCATCTGAACTACCATGGATCGTCCCTGTTCTCCTACCTCATCTACCTTTTGTTTCAAATAGGTAGACAACTCTACAGAGCCAACATCTCCCAGCCAGTACACACCTTCAACAGGAGTAAGGGTTAAATCTCTATTGATTAAACCTTCTTGGTTTTCTGTAGTAACACGAACAGGCACTTGATTTTCCATATAGACACAAACAAGTTCAGAAGAACCCGAAATCTTAAACTTTGCCGTGGAATTTTGAGTTTTACCTTCTACAATGTACTGAGAAACCCAATTATCAGAGAGGGGGTCACCCCAAACAGAGGAGACACCTCTACCACTAGTATACTCTTGTCCAAAGTCAAATTTCATATCTAAATCTTTGTCCAAAAGTGCTTGCTGAATAAAGAGTCCTTGTGGGAAGAATACTGTACCGAAAAGCTCTTCATACAAGGAAAGACTTTCTGCAGGAGTCACATAGTCCAAATAAGTTGTGGGTGAAAATCCAAAATTCTGGGTTAACTCAAACCATCCATCACCGTCTAAATCTACATTTCGTGATTTAGGAAGACCATCCTCACAAGCAAGTTGGGCATACAAAGTTTTTCCTTCATAATATTGAGCAGAACGGACCTTTCCCTCCAATAAAGAAAGTTCTACATTGGCTTCAGGACGCTCTGCTACAGGAAAGCTTACATTATACGCAGCTTCTGCCAAAGTTCTCATGGCGGGGAAAAGTCCCTCTGGAACAGATTTTAATTGGGGAACAAAAAATTCTCCTCCACCCAATGCCTTCTGTAAAGGCTCATACGGAGTGATGGAAACTGGGGTCCAATCCAAAACTCCCTCCACAAACTTGAAATTCATGGAATGCAACTCCATCGATGCAACAAAGGGATATTTCTTGTAGTGTACAAAGGTTCTTGCTTCTGGTAAAAGTAATTCTGTAGGAACACCAAAATCGCAGCGAGCAACCCAATCCTCCACACCATCTTGATTTTTATCATAGTGAATCTGTTTTGGTCTACCACGAGAATACATTATACGAAGGTCATCAATACCATCTCCCGTAGTATCATGAGTTATCATGCCCTGATATCCATTGAGAAAAGCCTTTAAAGCAGATTTTGTACTTGTTTCTGTTAACAAACTGGCAAAACTTTCCAACTGAGAAAGAGAAATTGAGTTAACGGCAAAGGAACAAAAATATTCATAAGCTTGAGATTCAGAAATCACTCCTGCTCGAAGTGCTAGACTAGCATACAGAGGATGTCGCTTCTGAGAAACACCAAAAGATTGCAGACGACGCTTGCTTACCTCCACATCAGTAAACAAACTTGCAAGTAAATATAATTCCGCAGGATATTCTCGCAACTCATCAAAACGGTGTGCTAAGGTTTCTCCCAGCTCTTCAGCAAAAGGGCTATAGCTCAAATTAGGCTTTACCTCATAAGTAAAGAAAACTTGAGGAAAACGCATATCATCAGGATATAAACGGGCAGCTTCTAAAACTAATTTTCGTGCCTGTTTATATGATTCTTCAGTTCCTAATCTGTAATAACAGAGAATTTTCAAATATTCACGGGAAGAAGAAGGGAAAATTTTGCCACCTTCAAGGTAACGCAATGCCCGCTGGGAATCTCCAGTGTAGGACAAAAGTTCTGCATACAACAAAAGAGCTCCATCTTTGTTATAATCTATCCATTTATCTTGTTCGATGGCTTTTTTTATAGTGGGAAGAATTTCTCCAGGATTCTTTCCTAATTGATAGCTGGCATAAGCATTTACAAACCACAGGTCAGAAATGGAGGTATCATATCCTAATCCTAATTCAGATTGAGACAAGGCGTATGTCCACTGGGCATTTTCAAGATACACTTTACTTTGCTGATAACAGCGGACAGCGGTACGATAATTTGCCAAATCCGTATATGAGGTAGTTGAAATAGAAGTTTCACCAACGAGGGGCAAGCCGATAAAAGCAAAACAACAAACAAGAACTACAAGTATGCTGAATTTATTTTTGTTCATGGACGCTCCTGAATTTTTGATGGACTCTCAACATGAAGAATAGAAGAGAACCTATTCTATAGTATCGGTACATCAGTGGATTCTGCCCCACTATTTCTTGACTCAAAACCCAATAACTGGCGAATTTCTTCATCACAAAGGGTTTCCCGCTCAATCAATGCATTTGCCAACGCATCCAACTGATCCCTATGTTGGCTCAAAATATTTTCACAACGCTGACGAGCCTTTCCCAGAATAGCTTCCACTGCGGCATCAATTTTTCGTGCAGTTTCCTCGGAATATGTTTTATGACGGACTAAATCTCGTCCCATAAACACTGGTTCATCCTCTTGATTGTAGGCAACAGCTCCCACTTCTTGCGCCATACCCCACTGGCACACCATACGACGAGCAAGCTCTGTTGCCCGATGCAAATCATTTTGTGTCCCCGTAGTAGTATCATTGTACACCAGTGTCTCGGCACCATACCCACCAAACAAGATTACTAACTGATCTTCCAGCCAACTGCGAGTATGGGAATAGGTGTCTTCCTCAGGAATTCCCACGGTAACACCCAAAGCTCGCCCTCTGGGGATAACAGAAACCTTGTGGAGAGGAGAAGCATGTTCCAGATAATAATACGGTAAGGCATGACCAGCCTCGTGATAGGCTGTCATCCGTTTTTCTTTTTCAGAAATTACCATGGACTCACGAGCAACACCCATGAGCAGTTTATCCCGAGCCAATTCAAAATCCACTTCTGTTACTTTTTCTTGATTTTTACCTGCAGCAAAAAGGGCAGCTTCATTTACCAAGCTAGAAAGCTCTGCTCCACTCATTCCAGGAGTAGCTCGTGCGATACGGCCAAAATCCACAGAACTATCCACAGGCACCTTGGCAGCATGGACAGCAAGAATCGCTTCTCGCTCCTTCATGTCGGGCAAAGCCACAGTAACTTGTCGGTCAAAGCGACCAGGACGTAGCAAGGCAGGATCAAGAACATCGGGGCGGTTGGTGGCAGCAAGCACAATGATTCCGTCCTTGTTTTCAAATCCATCCATTTCCACTAGCATCTGGTTTAATGTTTGCTCCCGCTCATCGTGGCCGCCACCTAAACCAGCTCCACGACTACGACCTACAGCGTCAATTTCATCAATAAAGATAATAGCCGGTGCCATACGACGGCCCTGCTCAAATAAATCTCGGACTCGGCTAGCTCCCACACCTACGAACATTTCCACAAAGTCACTACCAGAAATATGCAAAAAGGAAACCCCTGCCTCTCCGGCAACAGCCCGTGCCAGCAAGGTTTTTCCTGTACCAGGATTTCCCACCAAAAGTACACCAGTAGGAATTTTTGCACCAATAGCAGTGTATTTCTTGGGATTCTTTAAAAAATCGATAATATCCGTCAATTCAGACTTTGCTTCTTCTTGACCAGCCACATCAGCAAAGGTTACTTTTTTCCCACCATTGTACAAACGGGCACGACTTTTTCCAAACTGTAAGCCCTTTGTATTTGCAGCCATATTTTGACGCATCATCAAGGAAAATACTAGCATCATCACGAGTAGAAGAGGAAGGGTATCTAACAAAGTATCAAGAAAACTTGGGCCTTTTTTTAATCCGCTTACCTTAACCCCATGCGTTTCTAACAAGGGCATTAACTGTACATCATCATAGGGGATAATTGTTTTAAAAAATCCATCATCCTTATGTTCCTTTGGCTTCATGACACCTTCAATCAAGTAATCATTAGTAATTTCAATTTCTATTACTTGATTTGCTTCCACCGCCGCTAAAAAACTTGAATAAGGAATTTCAGGAAGACTTGTAAGCTTATTGTTCAAAAAATAAAAAATACCAGTGATTGCCAACATCACCAGAAAAAAAATAAAACCAAAATCAACGCCACC
>JAZQSR010000212.1:0-13451 GCA_045630225.1 Treponema sp.
AATAGAAAAAATACAACTGATGATCTGAATTTCATTTTAGATCTCCTTTATTAATATTAATAAAAAAAATCGAAAAAAAGATATTTTTTCATCGGCATTGTAACACTTTTCGCAATTGTGTCAAGTCTGGTTCACAATCTCATTCCAAGGTTTATTGAACTAGCGGCCTTTCTTTTGTCTGCTGCGTTTTCACCTTTCTTTGAGTTTTAAGGATTTTTAGTTGCTGTAGCCATTTATTTTTGGTAAAATAGACTGTTATGCAGTTTGACAATCCACTGATTATCCAAAGCGACAGAACCATTCTTCTAGACGTTCACGCTCCCAGAGCTACCGAATGTCAGCAGGCCCTTATTCCCTTTGCAGAGCTCGAGCGTTCCCCAGAGCACCTGCACACCTACCGTCTCACTCCCCTTTCCCTGTGGAATGCCACCAGTGCAGGCTTTACTCCAGAAGATGCAGTGTCTGTGCTGAAGGAATTTGCTCGCTACGATGTGCCCCAATCTATTGAAGTGTGGATTCAAGAAACTGCTGGTCGATTCGGCAAGCTCCATCTATTGCCAGCTCCTGCAGATGATGCAGGCCAAGAGCAGCTTTACCTTGCCACCGAATTTCCCATGATTTATCGAGAGCTAGCCGCCACTCCTGCCCTAAAAAAACTGCTGACACCAGCCAGCTCTCAGCCACTGGAGACTCCAGAAGCTCAGACTACAATTCCAGACCAAGACAAGCTGTGCTACCGCTTCCTTTTGCCCCTCACCTTGCGGGGAACCGTAAAGCAGGAGCTTTTAAAGCTGGGGTGGCCAGTAAAAGATGAAGTGCCACTGGTGGAAGGTGAGCCCTTGGAAATCAAGCTACGGGAGACCTGTCTTTCTGGTTCCCCCTTTGCACCACGTCACTACCAAAAAGCTGCAGCCCAAGCCTTGGTGGGAAACAAGGGACCAGGCACAGGCTTTGGTACCATTGTGCTTCCCTGTGGAGCAGGTAAAACCATTGTGGGCATGACCATCATGGAGGCACTGCAAACCAGCACCCTCGTTATAACCACCAATATCTCCGCCGTACATCAGTGGATGAACGAGCTACTAGACAAGACTGAACTGACAGAAGAGCAAATCGGTGAGTACACGGGAGAAAACAAGGTAATTCGCCCTGTAACGGTGGCCACCTACCAGGTGCTAACCTGGCGACCAGACAAGGATTCAGCCTATCCTCACTTTAAGCTTTTTCGGGAGCGGCCCTGGGGATTGATTATCTACGATGAGGTACATCTTTTGCCTGCACCAGTTTTCCGAGTGGTGGCAGAATTACAGGCCATTCGTCGAGTTGGCTTAACGGCAACCCTGGTGCGGGAGGATGGCTGCGAGGGCCACGTATTCAGCTTGGTGGGGCCCAAACGATACGATGTCCCCTGGAAGGAGCTGGAGCATTCTGGCTGGATTGCCACCGCCGAATGTGTGGAGGTTCGCCTAGATATGAGCCCCGCAAAGGAGCTAGAATACACCATCGCATCTCCTCGCAGCAAACATCGACTTGCCAGCGAAAATCCTGCAAAAATCCCCGTGGTGCAGCAGCTGGTGGAACGATTTCCCACTCACAAGATTCTCATCATTGGTCAGTACCTTGATCAGCTAAAAGAAATCGCCAAGCTGCTGAATATTCCCATTATTACAGGCTCCACTCCCAACAAGGAGCGGGACATACTCTACGGCGATTTCCGTAGCGGCAAGCTGAGAATTCTTGCGGTATCCAAGGTAGCCAACTTTGCCATTGACCTGCCAGACGCTTCCATGGCCATCCAGATTTCTGGAACCTTCGGAAGTCGCCAAGAAGAAGCCCAACGACTGGGCCGAATCCTGCGCCCCAAGGACATGGTGGCTCGATTTTTCACCCTCATTACCAGAAACACTGCGGAAGAGGAATTCAGTGCCAATCGCCAAAAGTTTTTAGCAGAACAAGGCTATGCCTACAAGCTGATTCGCTACACTGGCCCAGAGGATTTTGACCAACTCCAAGAAGCCTTACCTCAAGGGAGCTGCACTTCAGGAGCAAGTCTATGATTCCTAGTGAAAATCAACGGCAGCAGAGAGAACAACAGGCTCAAAAGGTGGTACAATGGCGGGAATGTCTGACTCGTTTGCCAGACAATCTTTTCTTTGAGCTCATACGGATGTATCTTGGGGAAATCAAAACTCCCTACAACAAGCAAAATCTCATTGAACGATTGGGAGCCTTTCTTCACAAGGAACAGGTGCAGCAAAATATCCTTTTGCTTTTATCACCCACAGACTGTCAGCTCCTTAGTGCCATCTTCTACTTGGAAAATCCCACCCACAGCCTGTTAGCCCATTTTTTTGCAGATACCTTTTCCACTTCCCAGCTACGGGAAAGTCTCATGAATCTGGAGGAACGGCTCCTTGTTTTTCGCAACACCAGTAATTTGCTGCCAAAGGAAGAGCCAGCCTTTTTCCTCAACCCCATCTTGGAGAATGTGCTGCAACAGCGACTTCATCCATCCCTTTTGCTTCCGCTCCCAAAGGAATTTCAAAACCAAGTGGAAGGAAAGCCTTTGCCCCAACTTTCTGCAAATCTTTTGGCCACTTTTTTTTCCTTTGCAAAGGAATATCAAGACCTCTGCCGCCAAGATGGTACCTTAAAAAAACGAGCTATCCAACGGCTTTCCCAGATTTTTCCCTTTGCCTTTACAGAAAATCTCACGGAGTTTTTTCAAACCCTCATTATCAGCCTGAACAATCTTTCCTTGCTGAAGGAAGATGCAAAAGGCTTTGAGCCTGATTTTCAGCGGTGGACAGCCTTTGCCCAGCTACCAGCCCACCTTCAAAAAGCATATTTGGCAGCTGCAGCCTGTGGACGAGACACCAAGGCAAACCTGCAAAAAAAAGCGGGAATCCTCCTTTCCGTGGTAAATCTCTGTCCCCCAGAAGGCTTTACCCAAGATGCATTTCTTCGGCTGGAATTTTTGATTCAATACATGAATCAAGAAAATCTCAAGCTCACCCCAAAGGCGCCACCGCAAACAGAAAGCACAAATCCTGCGGAAAGCCTCCTTTCAGGAACAAGGACTGGAACAAGTAGCCGCTTTGCCAGAATGATGGCCGAAGCAGAAAAAAATCGTCAGGCAAAAGCATCACAAGCTGCCAATGATACGCTGCAAGAAAAGACTCCCTCAAAAAGCTTCCCCACTACCGAGTCAAAATCTCAGGATCAGGAGGAAATCCTTCAGGAGCAAGCAGAGCCAATTCCCCAGGAGCAGCATCTTTTGTGGTGCAAAACCTTGTTTGAAGCGGCAACAAAGCTGGGACTTTTTCGGCCAACGGGAACAGGCTACGGGGTCAAGAACACTATGCAAACGGTGTACCATCCCCAGCTAAGCCAGGAAAATTCCCTAGTGCCAGAGCGGGGGCATATCACCATGGATGCAGCCCTTACCGCCACCTTGCTTCCGGGATTGAGCCTTGCCCAAATACTGCCCCTCCTGCAATTTCTGCGGGTCAGCCGATTCGACACCGCCATGACGTTGGAAATCACCAAAGACTCCTGTCTTCAGGGATTTGATCAAGGCTTAACACCCACTTCCATCCAAGAAATTCTTTCCTGCTACATCCACCACAAGCTACCCCAAAGCCTTTCTGTTTCTTTGGAGGATTGGTATCATTCCTACAACGTTGCCACCTTGTACAAGGGCTATATCCTGCACTTGAAAGAAAAAAAAGATATTTCCCAGCATCCTGTTTTGGCCAAACACATCGTCCTTCAGCTGGAAGAAGGGATTTATCTGATGAATTTTACCAGTGACCAAGAAGCCCAAAGAATTCTTTCCAAGGGCGGATTTGACAATGCAGGTTCCATCAAAAAGGCTCCCCAGCACAAGCAATTTTCTGGATTTTCCACCAACCTTCGGGAACTAACGGGAACAAATTTTTTGCATTCTCCAGAGCTGGAAAACTTCAACTGGCAACACCAGCAGGAGCTGCAACAAAGTCACCTTCAGCAACTGGAAGCAGATTTGGCTCAGCAAGAACTTCCCTTGCACCAGAAGGAAGGCTTGCAATTCCGCATCAACCGAAAAATCCTCTTGATTCCAGAGCAGCTACAAGGTTCTTCTGTAAAGATGGAACAATACGAAGCCAGCGGAATGGATTTTGTAGGAAAGGTTCACGTGGCAGACCAAGCCATTCACCAAAATAATTTGCTCAAGCTCACTTATTTGCAGCAAGATAAGGAAATGCAAGTGGTGATAGGGCGACCAGTGGAGCTTCAAAAAATTCAAGGAGATACTCTAGTTGTCCTACAAATGGATCAGGAATCTCAAAAGTTTTCAACCTTTTCCTTGGGACAAGCTCAGTTGGTGCGAAGAATTCAAGGTTCCATCTTTGCTTCGGAATCAGAATTCTACAAGTTATAATGAAGAAAGAAAAAAGAACGAAAATAAAACAAGGAGTTTTTATGGATTTTACCACTATTCAAGGCTTACTCTTTGATTTTGATGGTGTTATTGCCAATACTGCCAAAGATATTGCACAGTCAGTCAATGCTACATTGGAAAACTTTGGCTTTGATCCCCTGTCTCAGGAACAAATCATTATCTTTGTAGGTAACGGTGCAGAACGATTATTGCGTCGCTCTATTGCAGCCTCTATTCAGCTATCAAAAAAGAATCCAGAAGAAATCCAAGCTCCTGCCTTTGAAGAAATTTATGCTTGGTATGTAGATTATTATCGAAAGCATGCCATAGAAAAAACTGAATTATACCCAGGAACAATAGATTTACTGGAACTCCTTTCAATCCAAGGAATTCCGGCAGCCATTGTTTCCAACAAGCCCCACGAAATTACCGATACCATTCTGCAACAGATGGACATCAGCAAGTATTTTGTTGCAATCATTGGCCCAGAACAAACAAACCACGTAAAGCCAGATCCAGAAGGCTTGATTTTAGCCATGAACCAGATAAACCAACGACGAAAGGCAGCTGGAAAGCCAATTATTCCTCCAGAAAATTTCTTGATGGTGGGAGATTCTCACACAGATATTGAAGCGGGAAAAAACGCAGGCACAAAAACATGTGCCCTCACCAGTGGATTTGGCAACAAGGAAAAACTCCTTGCCAGCCAGCCCGATGTTACCTTGCACATGGTTTGTGAACTCATTGTTCATGTACAACATTCCACTAATTTTTTGACTTAAGCATGAACAAATTCTGTCTTGTACAAGCATTTAAAGTTACCATTCCCGTTCTCTTTGGCTATCTTGCCATTGGTATTCCCTTTGGTCTCATGCTGGTAAATGCAGGCTATCCTTGGTGGCTAGCTCCCATCATGAGTATCCTTATGTATGCTGGAGCGGGACAATACATGGCAGTGTCCCTTTTTGCCGCAGGAGCAAGCCTTTCAGTAACAGCCCTCACCATGCTCTTGCTGAATATCCGCCACATTGTCTACGGCCTTTCTCTCATTATCCCCTTCAAGGAAACTGGAAAGTGGAAACCCTATCTCATCTTTGCCCTTACGGATGAAACTTACGCCCTCATGACCAGCTGCCCCCTGCCACGTGGGGTTTCTGCTGGTTCCTTTTACGGTGCTATTGCTGTTTTAGACCATTTATACTGGATTACAGGCAGCCTCATTGGAGCAGTGGCAGGCACCCTTATTCCCTTTTCCTTTGCGGGAGTTGACTTTGCCCTGACCGCCCTCTTTGCCGTCCTCCTTATTGACCAGATAAAGAAATCCAAGGATCTGATTCCACCCATCATCGGGTTCGCTGTAACCATTGGAGCAATCTTTCTTGTTCCTTCAGACTACGTACTTTTAGCTGCCCTTGCCGCAGGAGTTGCCATCCTTATGCTGGTACGTCGTCCAACGCCATCTGTTTCCCAGGAGTCCTAACATGGCCCTTACACTGAACAACGCCCTGATTGCCACCCTCATAGCCGCTTTGGTTATCTTTGCCACACGACTCTTTCCCTTTGCCCTTTTTTCAAAGCGAGAACCACCTTCCATCCTCCGCTTCATCGAAAAATACATCCCCCCCATGATTATGGCCATCCTCCTGATTTACTGTCTCAAAGACCTAGATTTTACCACCCGCCCCTTTGGTCTTCCCCAGATCATAGCCCTCCTTGTTACCGTGGTAAGCTACCTCTGGAAGGGCAACTCCATGGTGAGCATCTTTAGTGGCACCATAGTTTTTATGATCCTACAAAAATTATAGTCTATTCCATTTTATTGACAGATAGGCAATTATATGATATGTTGACGGCGAACCACACAGTGGTTCTTAAACTCTCTCCAACGTACAGGACACTGTACATCCGGGGGGGGGGGGGTAATCAAAACGCCCTCTCCCCCACTTTTTTTTTCCCTTGGCTCTAGCCCTCCTTTGTGGTATACTTATTGTCATGAACAAGATTTCAATACTCCCTGGAAGACCAATTCCCTATGGTGCAACTCCAGTACGTGCGGGTGTGAATTTCAGTGTTTTTTCCCGCAATGCTACTTCCGTAATACTAGATATCTTTGAGAATCCCGACGACAGTTCTCCGATTTTTTCCTATACATTAAATCCCGATACAAATAGAACAGGTGACATTTGGCACGTGTGTCTCCAAGGACTCCAGCCTGGAGCCCTCTACCTGTACCGAGTTGATGGTGCCTTTGAGCCTAAAAACGGCCATCGTTTTAACAAGAACCAGTTCCTGCTGGATCCCTATGCAAAGGCCCTCACAGACACCTCCATCTTTGCAAACCTGCCGCCCCACTACCGCACACCTGTGGACAAGCTGGACGTGGAGCTGGAAAAACTCCGCTCTGCCAGAGGCTTCCCCAAGTGCGTGGTAATTGACGACAGCGAATTCGATTGGGAAGGAGATCGCCCCCTGAACTATGGCATGAAGGACTCCATCATCTACGAAACCCATCTCAAAGGCTTTACCGCCAGTCCCACCTCCAAGGTGCAATTCCCCGGAACGTACCGTGGTATGGCAGAAAAGATTCCCTACCTGAAGGAGCTGGGTATTACTAGCGTGGAATTGCTGCCCATTCAAGAGTTTGACGAATACGAAAATGCCAACACAAATCCTCGTAC
The DNA here is from genome assembly GCA_045630225.1 of Treponema sp. GTDB lineage: Bacteria > Spirochaetota > Spirochaetia > Treponematales > Treponemataceae > Treponema_F. The sequence goes on from JAZQSR010000212.1 coordinate 7,102, forward strand.
TGGTGGCCGACTGAAAAACCACTGGGGATACAGCACCATCGCCTTTTTTGCCCCCAAAGCCTCCTACGCAGCAGACCGCAGTCCTGGCGGAGCAGTTCGAGAATTCAAGGAAATGGTAAAGGAATTCCACAAGGCAGGAATCGAAGTTATTCTGGACATTGTATTCAACCACACTGCAGAAGGAAACGAGCATGGTCTTACCTTGAATTTCCGTGGGTTTGACAATTCCATCTATTACATTCTGGAAGACCAGCACAAGCAATACTACAAAAACTATTCTGGCTGTGGAAACACCGTTAACTGTAATCATCCTGTAGTCCGCAGTCTCATCATCGACTGTCTCCGCTACTGGGTAACAGAAATGCACGTAGACGGCTTCCGCTTTGACTTGGCCTCCATCTTAGGGCGGGACAAAAATGGTAACCTTATCAGCGAGCCTCCCGTTCTGGAACGAATTGCAGAAGATCCTGTTTTACGCAACACCAAGATTATTGCAGAAGCTTGGGACGCTGGTGGAGCCTATCAGGTAGGAAGCTTCCCTGGTGGCCGTTGGGCAGAATGGAACGACCGATTCCGAGACGACTGCCGCAGATTCTGGCGTGGAGACGACTACCTTGCAGCCTCCTGTGCCACCCGTATTGGAGGAAGTGCCGACCTCTACGGTGACGACGGCCGTAAGCCCTATCACTCTGTAAACTTTGTTACCAGCCACGACGGTTTTACCATGAATGACCTTGTATCCTACAACGGCAAACACAATGAGGAAAACGGCGAGAACAATCGGGACGGCTCAGACAACAATAGCAGCTTTAACTATGGCTACGAAGGGCCAACTCAAAATAGAGCCATCGAAAAAATCCGCAATCAGCAGATAAAGAACTTCTTCTGTAGCCTTATCTTCTCCCAAGGAACTCCCATGCTCCTGTCTGGAGACGAAATCCGCAGAAGCCAGAGAGGCAACAATAATGCCTATTGTCAGGACAACGAGCTTTCTTGGCTTGACTGGACCTGTCAAGAAATCCACAAGGAAATCCTTGTGTTCACCCAAAAAGCCCTCAAGTTGCGACGCAGCCATCCCGTTTTCCGTCGTGCAGAATTTTTTGAAGGCAAACGCCATACAACACCCCTGTCAGCCTTGCCAGACATCAGCTGGTTTGGCCAAGACGGTAAGGAGCCAGACTGGGAAAAGGCAAACCATTTCTTGGCCTACCGCCTCAGCGGTAACAAGCATGAAACCTTGGCTACGGAAGACGACTGGGACTTTTTCGTGATGTGCAATTCTGCCACCACCGATATTACTGTCACCCTGCCTGCTCCTGCTCGTGGCAAGAAATGGCATGGACTGGTGGACACCTCCGCTGAATTCCCCCAGGACTTCATTGCAGAGGACAAGATTGAGCCCTTGGAAGTGCAGAAAACCTACGTGCTTCCTGCTCGCACTACAGCGATTTTGGTGGGAAGATAGACTCCCCATCCTGCCTCATTTCTGCAAGAGAAAAGGGGGGAACCTCAAATTCCACCGTTCTCCCCATCAACAGGCTGGCAAGCTCCCCTGAAAGCAGCCTGTAGTTGCTGCCTGTTACGAATAATGAGACAGGTGACGTGGCACGCAGGGAAGCCAGCCCCGCTCAAAACCATCAATCTTCTGAACCTCATCAATGAAAATAGAGCATTTGCTGTCACCAAGGATTCTATCCTTAATCTCCCTATGCAAAAAACACCTGAGTCTAAACCCCGCCAGTGAGCCCCACAAAGCAAACACCTGCCACCATCCATGCGATTGCGGAAATAAAACTATAGAGAACAAAGGCAATCCATTTTTTCCCCAAGCATTCCCTTTTCGTAACATCCCGCCATTCTATCAAATATGTTACTAAACCCCAAAATGACACCACTAGCACCATGGGATTCAGCATCCACACAGGCTGTAAATACATTGCCATATCCACAATATCCCGCTGGTGAGACTCGATACAGACGAATAACATCAGAATAGAAATGAAGCAGAGAAGAACATACGCCAGAAAAATGGATCCTGTCCATTTTATCAACTTACTTGTTTTGCAAATTTGATTGTTTTCTACAGACTTCATGTACCCTTAAATCCTTTTGTAATATAGTACTATATTTATACAATAAAATCATCCTTCCCCCTCACTAAATCCCTTTACCTTGACATATTCCAGAGTTGGGATTATCATTTGAATGTTCTGGAGCTATAAAATATATCCAGAAAATAAGTACAGAAGGAACAATGATGACTTTCGACAAGGAACAATTCAAAGACGCCCTTACTCGCAGACTCAAGAGACAATATGGTAAGGACACCACCCAAACCAGCAAACACGATTTGTTTGACGCCGTTTCCGCCACAGCATTGGATGTAATCATGCCCAACTGGATGGAAACACGCCGCCAATATACCCACAAACCCACCCGACAGGTGTACTACCTTTCCGCAGAATTCCTCATGGGACGAGCCTTGGGCAATAACCTCATTAATACAGGCATAAAGGATGCCGTCGTAGAGGTACTCAAGGACTTGGACATTGATTACAATATTCTTGAGGATGAAGAGCCTGATGCAGGATTGGGAAATGGTGGTCTTGGACGACTGGCAGCTTGTTTCTTGGATTCATTGGCTACCTTAGACTATCCTGGCCACGGATACGGAATCCGCTACGAATACGGTATGTTCGAGCAGCATATCGAAAACGGCTACCAAGTGGAATATCCTGACTGCTGGCTGAAATATCGTGATCCCTGGGAAATCAAGCGAAGTGACTTGGCCGTTTCCGTTGTATTCGGTGGCCATATTTCCGTTCGCCGTGACGACACCGGCCGTGAGCATTTTGCTATCGACGGTGGAGAAGTTGTTACTGCAACACCTTTTGACATGCCCATCATTGGATACGACACAAAAACCGTAAACACCCTCCGCTTGTGGCAGGCCTCATCTCCCAACGGATTCGACTTGCAGCTGTTCAACAATATGGAATATAGTCGTGCTGTGGAGCGACAAACTAGTGCCGAAAATATTTCTCGTGTACTGTATCCCAACGACTCAGGCCCCAGCGGAAAGGCTCTGCGACTGAAGCAGCAGTACTTCTTTACCTCCGCCAGCTTGCAGGACTTGGTCAGAAGTTACGTAAACACCTACGGCCCAGAATTCTCCCAATTTGCAGAACTCCACGTTATCCAACTGAACGATACCCACCCTGTAGTGGCCATTCCTGAGTTGATGCGCATCCTCATGGATAATTACGGCCTCAGCTGGGAAGATGCATGGGATATTGTTATCAAGACATTTGCCTATACCAACCACACAATCTTGGCAGAAGCATTGGAAAAGTGGCCTATCGACATTTTCCAGGGCTTGCTTCCCCGCATCTACCAGATTGTGGAAGAAATCAACCGTCGTTTCCTCATCAGCTTGAGAGAGCGTTATCCTGGTGACTACGAAAAGCACGATCGCATGTCCATCATTGGCCACGGAATGGTACGAATGGCATGGCTTGCCATCCATGGCTCCTTCAGTGTAAACGGCGTTGCAGCCCTCCACACAGAAATCCTGAAATCCCACGAGTTGAAAGACTGGGCTGAATTCTATCCAGAAAAATTCAATAACAAGACAAACGGTGTTACCCAGCGCCGTTGGCTTTTAAGTGCAAACCCTGCCTTGGCAAACTTCATTACCGAGCGCATTGGTCATGGCTGGGAAAAGGACTTGTCCCAGTTGAGAAAACTGGAAGCCTTTGCCGATGACCCAGAAGCACAGCAGAAGTTCTTGGACATTAAGCGAGCAGACAAACAGAAGCTAGCCCACTACTTGAAGATTACCCAGAATGAGTTCTTGGATCCTGATTCCATCTTTGACATGCAGATTAAGCGACTCCACGAGTACAAGCGACAGTTGCTGAACGTGCTTCACATCATGTATCTGTACAATCGCATTTTGGAGGATCCAAACTTCAATCCTCCAGCACGCACCTATATCTTTGGAGCAAAGGCTGCTTCTGGCTATCGCCGTGCAAAGACCATCATTAAACTTATCAACACCGTAGCAGAGCGAATCAACAATGACCGCCGTGTAAAGGGTAAGTTGCGAGTTGTTTTTGTAGAAAACTACCGTGTAAGTATGGCAGAAAAGCTCTTCCCCGCATCCGACGTTTCTGAGCAGATTTCCACCGCTGGTAAGGAAGCCTCTGGAACAAGTAACATGAAGTTCATGATGAACGGAGCCTTGACTCTGGGAACCATGGACGGTGCCAATATCGAGATTGTAGAGGAAGCTGGTGCAGAAAATGCCTTTATCTTTGGTCTCACCTCCGATGAGATTTTGAAGATTGAGCGGGAACATAGCTACAATCCCCAGAAATATCTTGACAGAAATCCCCAGTTGGCAAAGGTTATGAACCAGTTGATTGACGGTACCTATGACCCCACCTGCCAGTTGTTCAAGGAGATTTACGATTCCTTGATTTACGGAGTAGAAGGACAGCGCCCCGACGTATACTATGTTCTTGCTGACTTTGACGCCTACGTTGCAGCCCAGGAAAAGATTGCCGAAGAATACCAGGATCGCAAGTCTTGGGCACGAAAGGCCATCTTGAACATTGCTCGCTCTGGCAAGTTCAGTTCCGACAGAACCATCGAGGACTATGTTCGTGACATCTGGAAGCTGGAAAAGCTGGTTTTCTAAGATTTAGCGTAAAACCTTAACGAAAAGGCTGGATGAGTTTTCACTTATCCAGCCTTTTTTTGTTCATTACTATTTTCACATAACAGAATTGATTTATAGAATGTAGCCAGACTCTAAAATGTTTTAGGCTATCGACCTCTCAAGTTATGCGAGGTTATCTTATTCTGTCTGAAAAATGCCACCTTAGTTTTTGTTGATGAATTCCTAGTGGATGGTTTTCTGAAGTCCATCTTCTAGTTGTACGAGGGGAACAAACCCTGTAGCAGCAACTCAAGATTCAACTACATCTTGGAAAAATTCTACAAAAAAATACAAACACATCTTAAAAAAACGCATTTTTTTCCACTTCCAAGTCTATAATATTTATGAATATACTTTTTCACGGAGACCGAATGGAGAATCAAACCACCACAAAATTCAAACGTTGGGAAGACCTAGACATTACCGACGACTTTATCTTCACCCGAGTTATGCGAAACAAAAAACTCTGTCGTACCTTGTTAGAGATGATACTGAAAGTAAAGGTTGGTAAAATCAAGTTCCTCTCTAGCCACCACGCCATCCAGATTGACCCCAACGCCAAGGGAATCATCATGGATGTGTATCTCAAGGATGAAAACAAAGTCATCAACGTGGAAATGCAGGCTTCTAACCATGGAGACCTTCCCCACAGAGCCCGCTACTACCAAGCCGCAGCTGACATTGATACCACTCCAAAAGGCTCCCAGTACAGTGACTTAAAACAAAACTACGTCGTTTTTATCTGTACCTTTGATCCATTCCATCAAGGGAAACCCATCTACACCTTCCAGAACTACTGCATTAATTACGGAGTGCCAATCCCCTTAGAAGATGGCACCGAGAAGCTTTTCTTAAACACCACCGCCAAAGACCTTACCAACCTTGACCTAGATTTACGCTTGTTCTATGATTATATCAAAGAAAAGACAGCACAAACAGCCTTCACCAAGGAGCTGCATGCCATAATTTCTCGGATGAAGCAAGAAAAGGAGGAGCGAAAAATGTATCTTACCTACACGTCCCGCATGATGGAATGTCGCCGTGATGGCTATGAAGAAGGTATTTCCATCGGGTTGGAGCAAGGGTTGGAACGTGGAGCCTACCAAACCAAGCTGGAGACGGCACATAAACTCATTACCCGTGGCTATGCTCCTGAGGACATTGCAGATCTATCTGGACTCACATTATCTCAAGTACAGGAGTTGTTAGATTCATAAATGGGTCTGCCAATAGCCCACCGCCGATTTACGCTTCACTACGTTTAGAGAGTGTCGGCGGCAGGCATCCATTGGCAGCCACTTCTGTGAAACCAACTGTTTCTCACTGGCAAACTAAATATTTCTCACTGTATAAACCAAATGTTTTCCACTGTAAAACCAACCGTTTCTCACTGGAAAACTAAATGTTTCTAACTGAAAAAATAAATATTTCTCACTGTATAAACCAAATGTTTCTAACTGGAAAACTAAATGTTTCACCAAAAAAAATTATATGAAACTTTTTTTAACTCAATGAGAAAAACACACCTCGGGAGACTCCATCCCAAAGCCCCACCTCGGCAGCTCCATTCCTCAGCCCCAGCCCAAGCCTCATCTCGGGAGCTCTATCCCATAGCCTCACCTACAAC
>JAZQSR010000213.1:0-2535 GCA_045630225.1 Treponema sp.
GATAGAGAATATCTTCTCCATAATACTGCTGAACAAAGCCGCGACACATTTCCCCTTCCTTGGCAAATTTCTTAAAAGGACGATCTCCCCCTTCCCAGCGATTCAGAATATTCTCGTGGTTTCCCTTCAAAAAGTGAAAATGCCTTGGAAAAGCTAGTTTACACCTCATAACCAAGGTCATAAGTCCAAGTCCCTCAGTCATTTCCTCTGTCAAAGCCTCACCTAACAGATTTCCTGCCTCGTATTCCTCCAAAGCCAAAAGCCATCGCTCTCGGTGGAGCTCTGAATGAAGCCCATCTCCCACACACACAAGATTTATAGCCCCTGCTTCCAACAATTCCAGCACCGAAAGGCTTTTTGACTCAGCCCTCTGAGGAAAATATTCAAAGAGATTCGGCTCAAATTCTAAAATTTGCTGAAAAAAATCTTCTCTGCCGTGTAAATCAGGAACAAGCACAGTGGGAACAGCAGGATGCTTTTTTACTAAATCCACCAAGCCTCCAGGTGTACCAGCTTGGCTCGTGGGTCGGTAAGCAGCATCCTCACGTTCTAAAAGTGATATAACTTGATGCAATAAATGGGAAAATTCCTCATGAGATGGTAACTGCCGAGGGGAATAGCCCTTTAAGAAGTCATTTCTGGGGGAATTCTTCCCACAGGAATTGGAGTGGAGGTCACTTATATCTGTCATGGCCATTTTCAAAAAAATTAGGAAATAACCAGATTGTCGTTACCGATGGTAATTTTATCTCCAGGATTCAACTTTACGTATTTTTCTGGTGGAATACGCTGGCCATTCAAAAAGGTTCCATTGGTGCTTTTTTCATCCTTAATAAAATAAGCATCCTTAATTTTTTGAATTACAGCGTGATGGCGGCTAGTAAGCTTATTGTCCACCACAATATTATTATCTGGAGAGCGACCGATAGTAATTTTTGCCACCAATTGGATTTTGCTATCCTTAAAAAAGATTTGAGACACAATATTCATGTCATTCAATCGTTCCAGCCGCTGGCCTACCTTACTACTGGTTACAATGGTTTCATCTTTCATACCTTCTCTATCGGCCATTCCTAAAACTGAATTTAGATTTTGTCTCATATCAACTCCGAGAAATTCCACTTATTCCTGCACCAGAATATTTTCGAAAAATTATAAATAAGCACACAGTATGACTCAACAAGGTAATGGTCCAAGTCACTGGATAAGAATAGAACAGCACCTCAAAGGTATGGAATCTTGGCACCTGAAAGATAGTAGCAATCCACAAAATACGCATTCCACAGACTCCTGCAATACTCACCACCATGGGCAAAAGGGAATGTCCCAAGCCTCTCACCATGTTAGCAGTCGTTTCCATCATGCCACATAAAGCATACAAAAGACAAATTATAGTAATACGAGTGGCACCGGCTGCAATGACGGCAGGATTATCAGAATACAAGCCTAAGAAAAAATTACGGAACAAGAATACTGAGCCTCCCAGCACAAGCCCTGTCACCAATACCGAAAGTTCAGACACCACCACAGAACGACGGACTCTATCAAGGCGCCCGGCTCCAAGGTTTTGGGAAGAAAAGGTCAAGGCCCCCTGGGCAAAGCCATTCATGGCAGTATAGATAAATCCTTCTATATTACCTGCAGCAGAACTTCCTGCCACAACCTGGGCGCCAAAGCCATTTATTGCAGATTGAATTACAATATTTGAAAGAGAAAATACCATTCCTTGAAATCCAGCAGGAACGCCAATCTTTATAACACGAATCAAAATCTCTCGTTCAATCCGTAGACGGCGTAAATCAAGATGAAACTCCCCCTCTTCCTTCATCAAGGCTCGAATTACCAAAAAAGCAGAGACACATTGGGAGATAATAGTCGCAAGGGCAACTCCAGCCACATCCATCTTGAATACAATAACAAAAATCAAATTCAAGATAACATTGATAATGCCAGCAAAAAGCAAGTAATACATGGGACGGCGTGTATCACCCTTAGCTCGCAACAAGGCACTACCAAAGTTATACACCATGGAAGCAGTAATTCCAGCAAAATATACCTTTAAATAAAGACTGGCCAAACCAAATATCTCAACTGGCACCTGCATAAACTGAAGGATAAAGCGAGTTCCGATTATTCCCACCACCGTAAGAATAATTCCACTATATAAACTCATCAAAACACCAGTATGAACAGACTGCTCCACTGCAGACTCTTTCCCCGCTCCAAAGAAATGGGCCGTCACTACAGTTGTTCCCACGGAGAGCCCTACAAAGAGATTCACCATGAGATTGATCAAAGCACCTGTGGCACCAACTGCAGCCAAGGAATTCTCTCCAGCAAATCGTCCCACCACAATCACATCTGCCGCATTAAACAACAACTGCAAGGTACTGGAAAAAATCAATGGAATGGAAAATCCCAACAACTTCACAAGAATTGGACCACTGGTCATGTCTATCTGATAGGATTTTGATACGGAACTCATACACGCTAGTAATAACACTAAAATGAAATACATTCAACATAAAAAAAATA
>JAZQSR010000214.1:0-1081 GCA_045630225.1 Treponema sp.
CTTTAAGACCAATGCAACAGCTATTTGCTTCAATGTTGGCAAGGAAAAATTGGTCTTCTTACCCGACAAGCTGTTCGTTTTCCAGAGTGGTAAAATCGGTGCATTGAACTATTCCGATGTAACAACCGAAGTTCGTGGACAGCGGTACATTGAGGAAGAAGCTGTTCCCAAGGATGCAAAGGTCGTTGACCATACTTGGAAGTATGTCAACAAATCTGGTGGCCCCGACAAGCGGTTTAAGGACAACAAAAAACTCCCTGTTTGTCTGTACGGCAAATTGTTTGTGAGGTCTGATTCTGGTTTGAATACAGAAATCATGTTCTCCAATACTGACATCCAGTAATAGAAAAACCCAGGCTTTCGGGCCTGGGGTTTCTTTTGCTCATTTTGTGGGTGTACCTATGCGTTTGACAGCTTCTTCCAGAACGAAAGCAACAGCCAGGTATCGCTTGAATCCGTATAGCTCAACAACTTCATCAACCAACGCATTGAAAGCATCCAGGCTGTCCTGGGTTGCGTAGAAGTTGGCCTTGACGCTGCTGCCCTTCATGGCTCTGATTGGTGGGAAGCCTTGTGCAGAGGTTTTCAGCAACTCTGCTCTCTGTTCTTGTAACATGGTTTCTCTCTTCTCCAGTTCAATATAGTGCTGCAATTCATACCCTCTGATACTGGTGGGCTTGAATCCGTATTTGTCTGTAAAGGCTTGCTCTGCTTCTTCGTCTTTGCCAATAGCTGCCATTTCAGCAGAAAGGGCCTCCCATTCTGCATCTGTCAGCTTTTTGCAAAAGTCCTCAATTCGTGGTGTTCTGGCCATGTATTTTACCTCTTATTCTAATTTTGGATATAAAAACGGTCTGTTTTAGGATACATAGACATAATAGAAGACATAAAAATACAGATAGAATTATAGGTATTTTAGGTCTAAAAACGGTCTATGTTCTAAAACAGGATATAAAAATAGATACAAAAGTAGAATAATGGGTAAAAAAGGCGATGTGGAAAGGCACGATTGTCAAATTGTGTCTTTCTGAATCGGTAGCCTGGGGAAGCCATCGGCTGGGGTGGCAAGACCCCCATTGAG
>JAZQSR010000215.1:0-12341 GCA_045630225.1 Treponema sp.
GGTGATACACTGTATGAGATTGCCCTTACGGTGAATTTGCCCATTGATACCATTGTGGCAATGAATGATTTTCTGAAGGATGATGCGGGTTTGCCTAACTTGTAGCAGGGATGGAGCAATTCATTCCTGTTGTGGGAAGGGACATGCTGGATATGCTCCTTCTGGTTCAGATATTGTTTGTGCTGCGGCAACAGTTTTGCTGAGAACAGCATTGCAAGTTTTAACAGAAGAGTATAGATCATTAATTATGGTAAATGCTCCTGAGCCAGGGACTTTAGAGTTTTTGGTGAAGGATGGGATTGATGATAAATCCCGATTGATATATGCAGCGGATTTTTTGAGGGCAGGGTTTGAGTCCTTGCAGAATGAGTTTCCAAAGCATATAGCTTTTACGGAAATAATAGCTGAATAAATCGGAGGAATACTATGGGACGTAAAAAGGGTGGTAGCGGTGCAAAAAACGGCCGTGACTCAAATCCTAAATATCTTGGTGTAAAGGTTTACGGCGGAGAGCTTGTTCCTGCAGGTTCAATCTTGGTACGCCAGCGTGGTACAAAGATTCATCCTGGACAGAATGTAGGAAGAGGAAAGGATGACACACTCTTTGCTACAGCTACAGGAACTGTAGTGTACCATGAGCGCAAGGGCCGCAAGTTGGCTTCCATTGCACCAGTTGAGGCATAAGTCACGAAATATTTTTGTTGACTGATTACGTACCCGGAGCAGGCTCGACCTTCTTCGGGTATTTTTTTATAGGTGAGATTGTGATTCAATTTGCAGATGAAGCAGTAATTGAGGTTCGCTCAGGAAAGGGTGGCAACGGTTGTATTGCCTTTCGCCGAGAAAAATATGTACCCATGGGTGGTCCAAATGGCGGAGACGGTGGCAAGGGTGGAAACGTAGTGTTCTGCGTAAAGCGGAACCTAAGAACCTTGGCACATATGCGGTATAAGCAGGTTTTTAAGGCCCGTAACGGTGGAGACGGAGAAGGTGGAAATCGTTTTGGAAAAAATGGTGACGATGTTATTATTCCCGTTCCTCCTGGAACCTCCATTTTTGACTATGACACAGGAGAACTGATTCGAGAATTTACCACAGAGTCCGAAGATGAGCTTTTTGTGTTCTTGGAAGGTGGAAATGGTGGTTGGGGAAATACCCACTTTAAGTCCTCCACTAACCAAGCTCCACGATATGCCCACGAGGGAAAAAGCGGTGAGGTTCGACGCCTGCGGGTAGAGCTGAGTATTATGGCAGACGTAGGCTTGGTGGGCTTTCCTAACGCAGGAAAATCCTCCTTGTTGGACTTGTTTACTAACGCCCGACCAAAGATTGCTCCTTATCCCTTTACCACAAAGATTCCAAACCTTGGTGTGCTTCATGCCGATGCCGACCGTGATATTATTATTGCAGATATTCCCGGTATTATAGAAGGAGCTTCTGAAGGAGCTGGACTTGGAATTCGCTTTTTGAAGCATATTTCAAGAACTGCTGGCCTCTTGTTTATGATTGACTGTTCCAATGATGACTGTCTTACAGCCTACGACACCTTGCAGGCTGAACTTGAAGCCTTTTCTCCTGATTTGGCAAAAAAGCCTCGTCTTATTTTGTGCAACAAGATGGATACGGAGGGTGCTCCCGAACGGGCTAAGATGATTACAGAGTCTATTCATGCTAAAAATCCAGATCAGGTGGTGATTCCCCTTTCTATTTTTGCCAGAACTGGTCTTGATCAGGTGCGTCGAGAGATTCTTGCTCTGGTTCAACGGATGGAGGCTTCTGGATACAAGAGTCCCACCACTGCAAAGACTGTTGTGGTGGAAGAAAAAACTGGTCAATCAGACTTTTTGAAAAGCCGTTCTGTGTGTGATGTGGATCCTATTCAGTATCCTGGTAGCGACAATCAGGATGAAGATTTCTAGGTAGTGGAGAAGGGTATGCGTCTGGCTATGTTGGGAGGTAGTTTTAATCCCATTCACATTGGGCATCTTCTGCTGGCAGATGAGGTTTGCCATCGGTTGGGCTATGACAAGGTGCTTTTTGTGCCGGTAAATATTCCTCCCCACAAGGAGCTGGCAGAAGGTGCAAGTTCTCAACAGCGGTTGGAAATGATTCAGCTAGCCATTGAGGGAAATCCTCGGTTTGCTGTGGAAACCTGCGAGCTGGAACGAGGTGGCATTTCCTACACCTACGATACCATTCAATATTTGGGAAAAAAATATGGCAGTCAGATGGAAGGGAAGCTGGGCCTCATTATGGGGGACGACTTGGTGGAGGGCTTTGAAGAATGGGGCCATTATCAGGAGCTACCTGAACTGGCTGACATTGTTCTGGCCCGACGCATTTGTTGGGACGGCACTCAGCGGAAGGAATTTCCGTATACCCATATAGAACTGGAAAATGGAATTCTTCCTGTATCCTCCAGCCAGATTCGAGCTGCTGGAGCTGCCAGCTGTGGAAAAGGTCCTTCTTGGCGATATCTTGTTCCTGAATCTGTTTATCGATATATTATAGAGAGAAAGTTGTATGGATGCACAGAAAACTGAACTTGTACGAAAATATGCCATTACCATGGTTTCTCCCAGTCGTTATGACCATTCTGTGAGAGTGGCAGAAACGGCGGAAAAATTGTGCAGGATTCATGGCCTAGATCCACAGCGGGGATATTTTACAGGTATTGCCCACGACATTTGCAAAGAGATGAAGGGAGAGCTGATGATTTCCCTTGCCACCTTGGATGGAGAGCCTGTAGGTAAGCTGGAGCAGGACAAGCCTGGTTTGCTTCACGGAAGGGCTGCAGCCTCTGTTTTGAAAAATGATTTTGCTGTGGAAGATGAGGATATTCTGGAAGCAGTGCGTCTTCACACCTTTGGTTCTCCCGACATGGGGGATTTGGCCAAGGTTTTGTATGTGGCAGACAAGGTGGAGCCTGGCCGCTCTCATGTTACGGAGGAGTATCTGGAGCGTGTGTTTGCCATGGACTTGGACGAGGCAATGTGCTTTGTTTTAAAGGAAAATATTGAGTTTTTGAGGGCAAGGGGAAAGAAAATTGCTCCTGGCTCCTTAAAATTGCTTTCATTTTTGGAGGGACAATGAGAAAAAAAAGAGGTGGAAAGCTTGAAAAGAGCATGATTTTCTTGTTTCTTGTTTTTTTTATCATTATTGTTACTTCCTTGATTGTTGTTTCAGCCTTGCAGGTGGACCCTGTTGAGGAAATGATTAAAAACGAGGAACCCATCAAGATTCTGTTTGTGCTAGAGGATGACGAGAAGGTTCTTTTTACCGATGTATTTATCTATTATCCTGTGTCTGGACGTGGAGCCCTGTTCAACATACCAGGAAATACTGGTGCAATTTATAGCAGCTTGGGAAGGGTAGACCGAATCGACATGGTATATCGTGAAAAGGGGATAGATGCCTATCGACAGGAAATCGAAAAGCTTTCTGGACAAAGTATTCCCTTTTCCATGGTGTGTTCTGTAAATAATTTCAAGGTACTGACAGATTTATTGGGTGGACTGAAAATCTTCGTTCCCTATCCTGTGGATATACAGGCAGAAAATGGAAATCGCTGGCTCTTGCCTTCTGGGGTAAATAATCTTGATGGTGATAAAATCCTCACCTACCTGTATTACAATTCTCCAGAGGAAACTGAGGGGGAAGTGCAGGACAGATACCAGAATGTCATTATCGCCTTTCTTGCTGCCATCAATAAAAATATAAATACCATGTTCTTGGAGGAGAACTTCAAGGAATATGATGATTATTTTGAAACGAATCTGGAAGCAAAGGATTTGCGGATTATCTTGGAGACTGTTGCCCATGTTGACTCTGAGCGTCTTGCTCCCCGTAGTATCACTGGTTCAGTACGAGTTGTTGACGGAAAATCCTTATTGTTCCCCCATTACGACGGGGAGTTGGTAAAGGATTTGTTCAAGCAGACGGTAAGTTCCTTGGTTTCTGTGGTGGACACAATTTATGACCGAATCTACGTACTGGAGGTGCAAAACGGCACTTCGGTGCAGGGATTGGCTAGAAACACCTCCATCTTGTTGCAGGGCTTTGGCTTTGACGTGTTGAGCTCTGTCAATGCAGATAGAAATGATTACGAGGAAACTATCATCATCAATCACATCGGTAACGACGAGATTGCAAAGAATTTGGGAGACATCATCAGCTGTTCCAATATCATAACGGAGGATGTTTTGCCAGAAAGTGCTGGAATGGAGGCGGAGTCACGGGTGGACTTTACCATCATTCTTGGAAAGGATTTTGACGGCCGCTACGTGCGGTAAGTGAGGTAGAGATGAAGACTGAAAAGGAAAAGGCTTTGGAAATTGCTCAGCTGATGGAGGACGGAAAAGGAAATGATGTAACTGTCATCGATGTTTCCCAACTGAACAGCTGGACAGATTATTTTGTTATTGTAACAGTAAATAGCTCTGTTCATTGTAAGGGCTTGTACAAGATTGTAAAGGATTATGTTCGGGAAAATGATATGGAAATCCATGTTACCAACAAGAAGAGCCCCGACGGAGACGACTGGAACTTGATTGATATTGGTACTGTGGTGGTTCATTTGATGTCTCAGGATGCCCGTAGCTTTTACGAGCTGGAAAAATTGTGGCACAAGGGTGAGGTGTTGCGATAAATTGAGATTTTGACATTGACATTATTTTAATCTTATGATATAGTTATCGTCATACAGATTAGCCCGGATGGTGGAATTGGTAGACACGCTAGTTTCAGGTACTAGAGCTCGTAAGGGTGTGCAAGTTCAAGTCTTGTTCCGGGCAAAGGCAACTCAGCAATGGGTTGCCTTTTTTATTTTAAAATCAAATGTACTTGCTCAATGTATCTTAACTGGACTGTCACTATCATCCTTGGATTTATATTGACAGTAAATCCTTCTCAAAACTATATTTAACCATGAGGGAATGATGATGAAAAAAAGACATGGCTTGATAAAATATATCCTTGTAGTGGTGGTTGCCCTGGGAATTGTGCTGGGGGTGAAATTTTTTGTAGGTAATAAAGCCATTGCGTATACCGTGCCAGTTCCAGCGGTATCGGTGTCTCTCCCTGTGGTGGGTACTATGGAAGAAAGCCTGACTATAAATGGCCACGTGGAAGCCCGCTCCATGATTCCAGTTATTCCCTTGGTAAGTGGAACTATTGTGGACTATCCTGCTCGGGCTGGTGAGCAGGTGGAGAAGGGGCAGCTTTTAGCCCAGATCGATCCAGAATCCTTTCGTCAGCAGATGCTTCAAGCTCAGGCAGCTTATACGGGCTTTGAAAGTAGCTTTAAGCGGGTAGAAGGACTATACAAGGCTGGGGCTGCTACCAAGCAGGAATATGATACAGTGAAGGCTCAGCGGGATGCGGCTCGTGCCCAGTATGATTTGGCGGTGTTGCAACTAGGTTATGCCAGCGTAAGCTCCCCAGTGGCAGGAACAGTGCTAGCAGCCCCCCTTTCTGCTGGCAGTGTGGCGGCAGCTCCCCAACCGGTGGCGGTGGTGGCAGATTTATCTGACCTAGTGGTACGTCTACAGATTCCAGAAAAATATTTTACTCTTTTTTCCCAGTATCGCCACCAGCTGAAGGCACAAATTATCTTGCCCCAAGATGAAGTGGGGCTGTCCTTGACTGGGGAAGGAGCTGGAGGGGTAAAGCTGGCTCAAGGGCGACTTGATACCATGGCTCCCTATATTGATGGAGCTTCAAAAACCTTTGAAACCGTGTTTCAGTTGGAAGAAGGGGCACAATGGTTTACTCCCGGAATGTTTGTTCGGGTAAGGATTGTATTTAATTCCTTGGAAAATGTACTTTTGCTGCCCATTACTGCCCGAAAGATGGATGGTACCCTCTATTTTCTTGAGGCAGCTGATGAAGTAAAGGCTGACTCAGAAGCTGGGATTCGGGGAAGGCTTGGTTCCTTGAACTTTTCTGATTGTCCTGCAGATGACCAGTGGATTGTGGTACCAGAAGAATATCGAACCAGACTTTTTGTGGTGGAAGGCCAGGAAACAGTGCTGGCAGGTCAGGAGGTTCAGGCCTCTGTGGTGGAATTCAGCTGGGAGGAGCAGTAATGAAGCTCTCCCACTTTGCGGTTCGCCATCCTGTTGTTATGGGAATGCTGTTGATTGTGCTGGGGGTCTTTGGAATCTTTGCCCTTTCATCAATCAACGTGGAGTTTATGGGAGATGTGTCTGCTCCTTCCATTATTGTGGTGGCAATCTATCCCGGTGCTGATGCTGAGGACGTGGAGGAGGATGTTACCAGCATTCTTGAGGATGATTTTGTTACCCTGCCAGATTTTAAGTCGATATCTAGCTCCTCTTCAAATTCTTTTGCCACTGTGGAAATTACCTTTCGTGACGGCATTGATCCCTACGATAGAATCACCGAGGTGCGGGACAGAATCAACAAGCTGATGGCAGAGCTACCTGCTGGCTTACAGGGAACTCCCGAAGCCTTGGTGGGTGGAGCGGAAATGCTTCCGATTTTTTCCTTTGCGGTGTCAGGAAGTTCTCCTGCAGTTGACTCAACTTCAGTTGTCACAACTGAGGCTGAGACAGCTCAAGATGTAGGCTCCATCACTGATTACATCACGGAAACATTGCGGCCACGACTGACGGCCATTAGTGGGGTTTCTGATGTGGAGCTTTCTGGGGGCCAGGAGTTGCAGGTAAACGTGGAGCTTCAGCTGGAACAACTGGAAGCTCGCTCCATTTCCGCCTTGACGGTGTACCAGATTTTGGGCTATAGCAACCAGTTTTTGCCTGCGGGAAAGGCAATCTTTCAGGGACGAGAGGTGGCCATTCGGTATCGGGGAGAACTGGCAAGCCTTGAGGATATTCGTCAGCTTCCTGTCGGCAGTACCAGCGACAATGTAGTGATTCGTCTAGAAGATGTGGCTACCGTCACCTTGGCCTATCCAGAGGAGAACAGCTACGTTACCGACGGCTTTTCTCCCTTGATGCTGGTGGAAGTCATGAAGCGTAGCGACGGAAACACCTTGTCCATTGTGTCTCAAATCAAGGAGGTGCTGGCGGAAGCAGAAAAGGAAGGAGGCCTTCAATTCAATATTATCAGCGATGATAGCCGCATTGTTACTGCCTCCATGAAGACAGTTATTATGTCGGGAATTGGTGGAATCCTCATGGCGGTGCTAGTAATCTTTTTGTTTTTGGGTAATTTTCGTGCTACTCTGATTATCGCCCTGTCAATTCCCCTGTCCTTGCTTTTTACCTTCATTGCCATGAAGCTTACCGGCATTACTGTAAACCTCATGAGTCTTTCTGGTATGGTGGTGGCTCTGGGTATGGTGGTGGACGGCTCCATCGTTATGATTGAGCAGGTGTTCCGTCATTACAGCAGTCCTCAATACAAGAACAATCCCGAAGATGCAATCTTTTTGGGGGCTGACGAGGTGGGTCTTTCCATCTTTGCCAGTACCGCCACCACCGTGGTGGTTTTTGTGCCTATTGCTGCTCTGTCTGGGGTGGTGGGAATGATTCTCAAGGATGTTTCCCTTACCTTAATTATGGCTTTGACGGCTTCTTTGCTGTCTGCGGTGGTGATTGTGCCCTTTTTGCTGGGACTCTTGCTGAAGCCAAAAGCTCTTGCTGGAACAAGTCTTTCCCAAGGAGGCGATGCACTGGAACGAGAGGCTGGTGACAAGAATTCCTGGCTTATGGCAATGAGGGGCAAAGTGGACAAGATTATGGCCACCATTGAGGAAAAGTATCGAAAAGCCTTAAATTGGAGCCTAACTTCTTGGAAATTCATTATTTTTCTTGCTCTGGTGGTGCTGGTGGCAACCCTTTTGGTGCTTAGCTCCCTGAGCATTGCCTTTATCCCTTCCACCGACAATAGCGACTTTTACATCAATTTGAAATTTCCCGGCGGCTATCCCTTGGCAAGTACCAATACCCAGATGGAGAATGTGGCAGATTTACTGTATAAAACAGTGCCAGAGGTACAGGATGCAGTGTTCTTTGTGGGTATGAAGGAATCTGTGGGAAGCAGTCAGGAAGCCAGCAATCAGGGCTATATCCACGTGGTGCTGGTTCCTGTGGCTGAACGAAATCGCTCTATTCACGAGATTATTCTTCAGGTGCAGCAAGTAATTTCAAGCTCCATTCCAGGGGTCACAGCAAAGGTGTCTAACGGCGGCTTTGACAAGCTTTTGGGCTATGTTTCTGGTGGCGGTGGCTATGGCCTTACCTTTGTGGGAGAGGATATGGAAAAACTGTATGCTTCTGCCGCCGCTTTTGCAGAGTATCTTCAGCAGGATAGGGAGGTGGTGTCTGTGGAAATGGATACCAACTTTGACACCCAAGCCCTCACCATAGACATGGTTCATGAGTATATGAGCTCCTTGGGAATTACCAGCTACGAGGCGGGAGTCACTAGTGCTATTTTGTTTCAGGGTATGGATGTAGGCCGATTCAGAAGTGGCGACAAGCGGTATACCATTCACCTTTATTCTGATAAAACAGATGATGCCATTACCTTGGAGGATTTTAACTCCATCAAGATAATTTCCTCTTTGGGAATCCCCGTGTCCCTGTCCAACATCAGCCAGCTTCACCAAGAGGAAAGCATTTCCCAAATCAACCACAAGAATCGTTCAAAAACCATTACCGTGTCTGCTACCTTGGTGTCTGAAAACACGGCGGGGGTAGATAGCCGGGCAAACCAGTGGCTTGCAAATAACCCCTTGCCCCAAGGAATTTCCACTCAAGCGGGAGGAATTACGGAGCTTATTGGTGACTCCCTGCCTTCCGTCATTACTGCCTTGGCCATTGCCTGGTTCTTGGTGTACACTGTCATGGTCTTGCAGTTCCAGCGGTTCCGACAGCCCCTGATTGTTATGGCCACCATTCCCTTCTGTCTCATTGGTGTGGTGCTGGGCCTGTTGCTGTTCCGCTCTAGCATGAGCTTGGTGGCCTTGCTGGGAGTTATTTCTCTGGGAGGTGTGGTGGTGAATAATGGAATTATTTTGGTGGATTATATCAATTTGCTGAGACAACGGCTTACCTCCCAAAAAGATGCAGCTTCTGGAACTGAAGGTGAAAGTGAAGGGGAGCTTCGTGATTGCGTGGTGGCTGGTTCAGCCAGTCGTCTTCGGCCCATTTTCATGACCACCCTCACTACCATGCTGGGAGTTGTTCCCATGGCCCTTGCCAAGGGTGAAGGCTCCGAGATTTACGCCCCCTTGGGACAGGCCATTGCTGGTGGTTTGCTTACCTCCACCTTGATTACCTTGTTTATCATTCCCGTGCTGTATTACGTTACGGAGCGGGGGAGCCTGCAAAAGAAAAAAGTTTCTGGCACAAAAAATCTCCTGCTCCTTCTGATTCCAGCTCTTTTCTTGGGAACTTCCTCCCTTGGCTTTACCCAAAAGCTCCCTCCTGTGCCCACACCTTATTCCTTTACGGATTTAGTGGTAGCCATGGATTTGAACAATGTAGACTTGCATAAGGCCCGTGAAGCAGTAATTCAAGCTCAGCTAGACACAAAGGATGCCAAGGCAGGCTACCAGCCTACAGTGGACTTGACCTTGGCAGGAAGTTATATGGCAAATCCCCTCATCAAGGAAATTTCTCTGGCTCAGGGAGAGTTTGGTTCCATTCCCGTTGCAAACCCAGCCACAGGGCAGGTGGTTCAAGTGCCGTTGCCTAACACGGACATAAAGGTATTTGACGGTATGCCCACCTTTGGCTACACCTTTCAGCTAGATTTACAGCAGCCTATTTTCACCTGGGGAAAAATTTCCAACAGTGTAAAGATTTTTTCTGCAGTGGAGTCTGTTCGTCAGTTGCAGTTCACTTCATTAAAAAAACAAAAGACAGCTTCCCTCAAGGCCCAAATTACTGCCCTCAGCTCCCTTTCTCAAATGGAAACCTTGTTGACCCAGCAGCAGGAATATGCCCAGGAATTGGTGCAGTTGACGGAAGTCGCACAACAACAAGGAGTAGTTTTGAAGCAAGGGGTACTGGAAGCTAAGACCCAGGAAGCCCTCATTCCCTTGAGCCTCCAGCAAATCCGCCACAACAAGTCTGTAATCCTGCAAGACATACGTGAATTAACTGGATTGCACCAACTGGACAGTTCTCAAATCATGCACATTCCCCAGACCCAGGGATTCTACGAGTCATTTCAGGTGCTGTCTCAACAAGAACCTAGCCTTTTGGAAGCAGCTGCCCTGAACCCCGCCCAAGAATCCTTGGCTATCTTGGAAAAGCTCCACCAAGCCGCCGAATATGGCCGTAAGGTGGCATCTGGTAGCATCTACGGCAAGCCTGACATTGCGCTGCAAGTTTCCTTTGGATTGAATGGCAATATGGAAAAATTATTCAAGGG
Source organism: Treponema sp. (assembly GCA_045630225.1). GTDB lineage: Bacteria > Spirochaetota > Spirochaetia > Treponematales > Treponemataceae > Treponema_F. Next base: position 10,369 of record JAZQSR010000215.1, read on the forward strand.
AGAAAGCGAGTTAAAACAGGATCTGGTGGCAAATATTACTTTAGGTATCAAAACAACCTTGTGGGACGGGGGCAAAAAACTGAACCAGCTCAAGCGCAGTACCTCCCAGCTAAAGGATGCGGAGCTTGACCTAGAACAATCTCGTGCTGCCATCAAACTGGAGCTTTCTCGTCAAATAAATGCCATGACCATGGCCACCTTAAAAATCCAGTACCAGGAGCTAAAAATCCAAACGGTACAATCACAGCTGGATCAAAAACTCCAATTACTCCAATCTGGTTACGGTTCTCAACGGGAAGTGCTCCAAGCTCGAATCGAAAAAATTACGGAAGAGGTTAAACTTTTGGAAGAAAAAATCAATCTGGCCACCGCCGCATGCACGGTGGAGTTAATGACCCAGCTCAATTAATCAAGCTGGGCCTTCCGTGGCATTATTCTGATAGGGTGATTTTCCAGCAACGGTGAATCTTTTGGTTTCTAAAATCTTCTGGAATGGTGGCGGCGGTAATGTCCTTTACCCTAAGTTGGGCTACATCATTTCCCTTTGTTGGTGGTTTTAAAAGCCCTTCATCAAAGTGGAGCTGACGGCTATTGGTAGAAAAATACAAGGTTCCACCAGGATTAAGATGATTTATGGCAGCATTTACCAACTTGGGCCAGTCTCGGTTTATATCCAGAGTGTCCTTTGTTTTTTTTGAGTTGGAAAAGGTGGGGGGATCAAGAACGATAATATCCCAGCTATCTCGACTTTCTTTCAAAAACTGGGCCACATCACTTCTTGTAAAGTGGTATTTTTCTGTATCAGCAAAGCCATTCAAGGAAAAATTCTTTTCTCCCCAAGCAAGATAGGTGTTGGAAAGGTCAACAGAATCAACTCGGCTAGCTCCACCTGCTGCAGCATAGACAGAAAAGGATGCGGTATAGCAAAAAAGATTCAGCACGGATTTTCCCTGAGCTTCATTTTCCACAATTTTACGCAGGGGACGGTGGTCCATAAAAAGTCCTGTGTCAAGATAATTGCTCAGGTTCACAAAAAATTTGTGGCCTTGCTCCTGCACAATCCCCGTAATGGAATCCTGGGTTTCCTGCTTTTCGTACTGGTCGCTTCCTCGCTGACGCATTCTTGTTTTTGCCACCACCTTGTCTTGGGAAACCCCCACCACGTGGGCTGCAGCTTGAATCATGGCTTCAAGCCATTGAGTCTCCTCTTGTTCATGCTTTTCGTAGGGCCGCTGGTACAGATAGATTCGTAGATAGGTTTCAGCCTCACTGGCAGAAGAAGATTCCTGTATAAAGAAAATGTCAATGGCAAGGGGAATTTCTGGAATGTCCTTGTCGTAGAGACGGTAACAACCAATATCACTACGACGAGCCCATTTTTTCAAATGCTGAAAACGCTTCGCCAAACGATTTTGCAACAACTGAGCTTGGTACTCAGTTTTTTCTGGGGAGAAGGTAGATGAAGGAGAATCGTGGCTCATTCTTGTACAGTTTTTTCCCGCTGGGAATCCATCATGACGCAGAGCATGGCATAGCCAGAAGTCAAATCTTCCTGCTGACACACTACATCTTCAGGCAACTTCAGCTTTGCATTGGTAAAATTCCAGATAGCCTTTACTCCAGCCTTTACGATAACATCCGCAGTTTCCTGGGCAAAGGTTGAGGGCACCGTAAGAATTGCCAAAGAAACATCGCACCCTGCTATTCGCTCTTTCATTTCATCGATAGAATACACTGGTACATCATGGATGGACTGACCTATTTTGTTAGGGTCCTTGTCAAAGGCTGCAATAAAATTCAATCCATGATATTGGAATTCAGAATATCCAGTGAGGGCTGTAGCTAGATTTCCCGCTCCAACAACGATAGCCTTCTTTGAGTCATCCCAACTTAAAAAATGCTCAATTGCGGCAATGAGGGGAGTGACTGGATACCCTCGCTTGGGCTTTCCAATAATACCTGTAATAGCCAAG
>JAZQSR010000216.1:0-8221 GCA_045630225.1 Treponema sp.
ATACTTAAATCAATCTACAACTTACAAAGGAGATTGTATGAAGAAGTTGTTTTTGATTGGATTGGTATGTCTGTCATTGTTTGGATGTATGAGTTTCAATAAGGATACTGGACAAACCTATGAGTACACAATAACAGAAAACAAGCCCCATTACAAAGTTGCATTGCTTTGGCTTGCTGAATCTATCGACGATTCCAAGTCATCCATCGAATTCCAAGATGAAGGGATGCAAGTTGTAAATGGCTCAGTTGTTATTAGCGGAGATATATATGACAAGTGTTTTGATTACACCATCAAGGTTACAGACCTTACAGTAACTGTTTCATGTAGTAATTTTAGACAGGGTGAAAAAAAGGCTCTCATTACAAAAATGAGTGAATACAACAGCTTCAAGAAGGATACTTCTAAATTTGCCGAAAGCCTGTTTAACTACTTCGACACTTACCAGTAACAAGATATAAAAACGAAAATCACTCCTTGCTCTGGGTTTTGGTCATATATCAAAAATGCGGAGCAAGGATGAGCGGGAAATTTACGGAACTTCATTCAGTTCATCTTCTACGATTCATTTCACCCCTCTAAAATATAAAATTTATTTATTTTGTTATTTTTCAAAACCCGTAGTATAATAAAAGAAGAATTACTTGCAGACAGGGAGGCTTTCTTATGGCAATGTGCGAAAAACTTGAAAAATGTCCTTTTTATCAAGACTTTGTCATTATCGCTCTATAAAAGTATTCCAGTTCATCCTTATCCATCAGCACTGGCACAGGATACAGAGGATTTGCCTCTTTTTCTGCATAAGACACCATGTGGGGAATATCTTCCTCTCGGATAGCATCAAAGGATTGGGGGATATTCATATACTTGTTCAAATCTCGAATGGCCTGAATAAATTTCTTGGCAGCCACCTCATCACTATCTGAATCAAGACAAATCCCTCCAGCCACCGCCATGTCATGAAGCTTTTTATACACAGCACTACCATATTTTTCCAGCACCACAGGCATCAACACTGAATTTGCCAAGCCGTGGGGAATCCCATATTGGCCACCTAAGGTATGGGCCACTGCGTGGACATATCCCACGTAGGACTGAGTAAAGGCAACTCCCGCCTTAAAGGCAGCCTCAAGCATAGCCTCACGGGCAGCATGATTATTGCCATCATCGTAGGCAGACTTAATATTTCCAAAAATCAATCTTGTGGCATCCAAGGCCATTTGTCGCGTTTCTTTTGTAGTAGAGCCACCAATATATGCTTCCACTGCATGAGCCAAGGCATCCATTCCCGTGGTGGAAGTAAGATGGGCTGGCAAACTATATGTTACCTCTGGCGCCAAGACTGCATACCGAGGAATCATGGTGAAATTGTTCATGGTGTACTTGTGCTTTTCCACTGGGTCGGTGATAACGGCAGTAACGGTGGTTTCGCTACCAGTTCCAGCTGTGGTGGGAATTGCCACCAGTGGAGGAAGTTTTCGTAATACCCGCAATAATCCCCGCATCTGAGCCAGCTTTTTTTTAGGATACACTACACAGGCTCCCGTGGCCTTAGCACAGTCCATAGAAGAGCCGCCACCAAAGGCAATTAAAGCCTGACAACCATTGGCTCGATACATCGCTGTAGATTCTTCCACGTTCTGCACCGTGGGATTTGGCTTTGTCCCGTCATACACATGACAAGCAATCCCTGATTCCTGCAATAAGGCTTCTAACCCAGCAGTAACCCCAGATTTCCGCAAAAAAGAATCTGTTACCAAAAGCAATGAAGTAATCCCTAGAGACTTCAACTCTGTTACGCAGTCACTGAAAGTAGAAAAAATCTGAGGCTTACGATAGGGCATTAGGGGAATTGCCACCCGAAAGGCAAACTGAAAGCAGCGACAATATATCTTCTTCACCGGATTCATGATTACATCCCCTCCCTCAAAACATCTCCCTCATCTTGTAACCGACGCTCCACAGCATCAATTACCTCATCTGGGGTAGAAGCTCCAGCACTGAGTCCAACTCGCTGCAACTGGAAGAATTCAGGGGGAATTTCATCTGCTGTTTCAATCAAAGCAGCCTTGTCAAAGTACCGTAAGGCAGAAGTCAAAAGCCGCTGTGTATTGGCAGAATTCTTTCCTCCAATAATCAGCACACCATCCACCTTGCCCTCCAAATCAGCCAAAGCATCTTGTCGCTCTGTGGTGGCAGGACAAATGGTGTCAAAAACTTCCAAATTAGGCAGAGCTGGTTTTAATGCATCTACAACAGTATCATATTCTGATCGACTAATAGTTGTTTGACAAATGAGAATAGCTTTTTCTGGCTCGGGCTCCTGTCCACACTGAATTCTTTCTACATAGTCTTGGGCATATTGCTTATTTCCCACCAAAATGCAACGGCTATTTCCTGTAGCGGCAGCCTGAGCACAACCAGCAATACCTGTTACCTCACCGTGATTTTTATCTCCTGCAATAATCACCGTGTAGCCCTTAGCAGCAAAATCTGCCACTCGCTTCTGACTCAGCATTACCCTAGGACAGGTAGCATCCACTACGGATTTACTACGAGCAGTAATGTCTTGCTTCATAAAAGGAGTTACACCATGGGCACGAATCACCACCACATCCTCACTTCCAATCTTAGAAAAATCTTCTTCTTTGAGGATTTGAACACCTTCAGAAGCAAGCATATCCAAGGCAGTCTTGTTATGAATCAGCGGTCCCAAGGTCCAGACTTTTCCAGTAGAATTATTTATAGCCGCCTTATGGGCACCTTCCATGGCCCTGCGTACTCCCATACAATATCCCAGCACCTTAGCCCGTACAACGGTAGGTACAACTTTCTTGTTCGTTTCAGTAATCATATCATGAGTGTACAAAAAAAAACCGTTTCTGTCATGCAGAAACGGTTTTCTTCATACGCTATCCTTTAGACGCGACTTCCGTCAGAAAAAGCCACTACGTTACTTTTCTGTTTGGATCCATCTTTTAATTCATCCTCAGGCTTCCAGTTCTTTCTTGTCTTAGCCAAGAAGGCACTGGTAATCATGATGGTAGAATAAGCACTGGATATGATACCGATAATCAAAGCCAGAGCAAAGTCATGGATGCTACCAGAGGTAAAGATACACAGAGCAGTTACTGCCAGCAAGGTTGTAACAGTAGTGATTACTGTACGGCCAAAACAATCAGACTGTGATTGATTGATAATATCCATAAAGTTCTTGGTCTTCATGAGACGAGTATTCTCGCGAACACGGTCAAGAACAACAACGGTATCGTTAATACCATAACCAATGATGGTCAAGATTGCTGCCAAAGTTACTGTGTTGAACTCCATCTGGCTCCAAGCAATAAAGGAAATAATTATCAAGGCATCGTGAGTAATTGCCAAGACGGAAGCCAAGGCAAAGTCCCACTTAAAGCGGATGGTGGCATAAATCCAAATCAGGAAGAGAGCTGCAATAACCAGCAATACAGACTGCAACACCAAGGAACCAGAGAACTGGGCACCAATAAAGTCAGTCTTGATGATGGCGACATTGTCGGCACCAAAGGTAGAAGCCAAGGCATCAGTTACAGAAAGCTGCAAGTCCATGCTGGTCTTTCCATCTCCACTGTCTCCAATACGAATCTGGAATACCTCATCAGCACCAGAGCCTGCAACCTTTACAGACACATCATCCAAACCTGCCAATGCAGCACGAACAGCCTCTGCATCAGCCAACTGTCCCTCTCCACTGTAATACAAATCATAAGGTGTGGAAGAAAGCACTGCAGCTACAGCAGAATTGGCAAACAAGCCCTCAGCAGGAGTAGCAGCATTCAAGGCATTGGCAGTAACACCAGGCACCTGAGCCATGGCAGCAGCCATTTCACCAACAGTGGCATACTCAGCAAAGGGATACACACGAGTTTCGTTGTCAGCTCCAACACCACTTACAACCAAGGTTACATCCCAAGGATTGATTTCCACTGCCACAGAAGCAGCCCCACTGTAGGAAAGCTCCAACACGGGCTTCACCAAGCGAACCTCAGCCATAAGACCAGGCTTAAAGTCAATTCCAAAGTTGATTCCCTTGGTAAACAGAGGAATCAAACCACTGAGAATCACCACAGCACTAAAAATCACTGCTGGAACGATATATTTACTGAATTGAACTACCTTTTTCATTACTTGATCCTCCAGCTAATGCTTACCCGCTGTTTTTTCAGCACGTCAGTTCCCACATCGAACATCAGGCGAGAAACTACCAGAGCAGTAAATACAGAAGAAACAACACCAATGGAAAGGCTTACTGCAAATCCCTGAATAGGACCTGTTCCCAACTGAGACAAGAACATGGCAGCAATAAAGGTGGTGATGTTACCGTCCATAATTGCCCAGAAAGCATTGTTGAATCCAGCGGCAATAGAAGCAGCCCGACTCTTACCCAATAGCAACTCTTCCTTGATTCGCTCAAAGATAATTACGTTGGCGTCAACAGCCATACCGATGGTCAAGATCATACCGGCAATACTAGGCAGTGTCAGGGTCAAGTTAAAGGCAGACAGCACACTGAACATGATGTACAGGTTCAAAACCTGAGCAACAATGGCATTGATACCAGCTCCCTTGTACCACAACAACATGAACACCATAACGGAAAGCAAACCATACAACAGTGCATTTACACCCTGATTAATAGCCTGATCTCCCAAAGATGCTCCAACTACCTGCTGACTTTCCACTTCAAGAGGAACGCTCAACCAAGCAGTCTGCAACACCTTGCGAATGTTCTCAACTTCATCGATGCCAAATCCAGACAGAGCAACCTGTCCACCAGTAATAGGCTCGTTAATACGGGCATAGGACTTAATCTTGTCATCGGAAACAATAGCCAAACTTTCCTGAGCATGAGCAGTGGTAAAGTCACCAAAGATAATAGTTCCTTCACCGTCCAAGGTAAAGTTTACCTGAGGACGGCCAGTATAATCAGAACCAACCTCAGCAGACTTAATATGCTTTCCGTCCAAGGCAATTTCTTTCTTTACAACAAGATAACCAACTCGCTCATCAAGACCGTACTCGTCCTTTTCATACAATCCCAAAACCTCGCAGTCAGCGGGAATGATGCTAGGATTAATAAGCTCTCCTGCAGCATTAAAGGTGTTTGCAGGATTAGCGGTGTAGTAGGTCATGAAGTTATTGGTAGCAACAGTATCCACCAAGCGGAAATTCAAGATTCCTTTACCCATGATGATGGAATTAATGCGATCAGTTTCTGCTGCACCAGGCATTTCGATGTAGATTCTATCTTCACCCTGGCGACGAATCACTGGCTCAGTCAAACCAAAGCGGTCAATACGGCTGGTCAATGTTTCAATAGCCTGAGCCATGGCCTCTTCCCGGAACACTGCAGGATCAGAAACACTATCACCAGCCTGAGCCAAAGCTGCATCCAAGTCAGCCTTAACGATAATGCTCATACCACCAGACAAGTCCAAGCCCAACTTTACAGAGTTATTGTACAGACGCTTTGCCTTCAGAATATCATCACGATAGTGGCCTTCAATAGCAGCCAACAAAGCAGCCTCAGAAGAATAACTTTCCAGAGCTCCCCGTACACTCATGGGAGAAGGAACGGGCAAACCATTTGTCTTGTAATTCTTGGCAGCCAATTTTTCTAACCAAGCAAATTCTTGAGGCAAGGCTGCCGCAGGATTTGACTTTGCAAGAGCCTTCAGTTCATTTACACCTGTACTAGCCTGTACATTTGAATAATCCTTGATTTTCTCCAGAGAACCTAATGCCAGATTTTGCACCTCTTTTGGTGTCCATAGATACCAACTCAGAGAGGGCCATAAAAAGGCAAAACATACTCCGAGAACAACAAGAATGAGAAGAAAACGACTTCTTTTGTTCATGGATTTTGCTCCGAATTATTTATTTTCCTCAGCGGGAGTTTCTGTTGTAGCCTCTGCTACAGGAGTCTGTTCAGATTTATCTGCCTTTTTGTCATCTTTTGTTGACTTAGTATCTTTTTCAACCTTGTCTACCACAACAGATGCAATGGCATTGCGAGAGAATTCAATTTTAGTATTGTCATCAACTTTTACGATTACAGTTTTTTCCTTTGTAGAAGATACTACACCATGAATTCCACCAACAGTTATAACCTTGTCACCTTTTTTCAAGGCATTCAGCATTTTTTCTGTTTCTTTTTGCTTTTTGTTTTGTGGTCTGATAATGAAGAAATAGAAGATAAGAATAATCAAACCAAAAGGAAGTACAGACATCAGCATGGAACCAGAACCAGCTGCAGCCTGAAGAAGAGAAATGAAAGACATAAAAATCCACCTTATATATAAGATTAAGTTCACTCAGAATATCATAGCACTAAACATGCGTCAAGTAAGACTCTTTTCCAAATCTTTACACATGACATTTAACGTGATATATTTTGTGTTATTACAAACAGTAGCAGCATGATTTTAGGAGGAAACAATGGCCTTTAATTTAGAGATGTATCCCATCTCCTACATTGCCCGATATAACCCACAAACAAATTCTTGGGATGAAGAATGGATTGAGTCTGACACCATTCCCTACAATGAGCTTCTTAAAATGGAAGAAGACGAGCGACAAAAGGTTTTTGCCCACCGCAATCAATTAGGAATTCCTGCAGTATCCTACACCAGTCAATATGGTTACGGTTGTTTTGAGGGAATGAAGGCGTATCCTCGAAAGGATGGTAAAATCAGTATCTTCCGCCCAGACCAAAATGCTAGACGATTCAAAAAATCTATGGAAGGCTTGTACTGCCCAGCCTTTCCAGAAGAAATGTATATCAAAGCTTCCTGTGAGTTTATTCGCCGAAATGCAGCCTTAGGCTATGTTCCAGCATACAATAGCCAATGGGAAGAAAACAACTATGCTTCCGCCAGTGCTGTTTATATGCGCCCCTACATGAACAGCGAAGCCGCCATCGGTATTGGTATTTCCAAGGAGCCCTATGTGGTAATCTGTGCCACCAGCGTTTCCACTTATTTTAAGGGTGGTAACACAAAGGCCGTCACCACCAACCGAATTCGAGCAACCCCCAATGGTACAGGATGGATCAAGTGTGCCTCAAACTATGTTATTTCCACCTTGGCAAAGAAAGAGGCCGAAGAAGCAGGATTTATGGAAGTTGTTTATTTGGATGCCATTGAACGAAAATACATCCAAGAAGGCTCATCTTGCAACATCTTCTTCTTGATGCAGGACGGGACCTTGGTAACACCAGAGCTCGGAGACACCATCCTCCCTGGTATCACTCGTGCCAGCATCATCGATTTAGCTCGCCAACAGGGACAAAAAGTAGAAGAAAGACCTATTTCTATAGAAGAAGTTATGGATTCTGGTATGGAGTGCTTTGTAACAGGAACTGCTGCAGGAATTACCCCCATCGAAAGCATCACCCACAATGGAGTGGAGCGAGTATTCAACAACAGAAAGCCTGGCGAGCTGGGAGAAAGTCTCCAGAAGCAGCTGAAGGGGATTCAGTACGGTGCCATTGAAGACACTAAAAATTGGAATCTGATTTTATAATTTTATCATTTATACAAAAAAGACTGGATAGTGTTCTTCACACGCTCCAGTCTTTTTTTTAACCTTTAGAACTAATTAATGGAAGATCGTAATTTCACCAAGCAGTCAATTACTGCATTTGATTTTTCAAGCAAATCTTTAAATTTCTGCTCTTTTTCTTCCTCTGTCATTATCTTTGCAGATCTATATACCTGTTGAACGATTCCATGGAGTGCCTCATGTTCCCTCAACATGATTTGGAAATTCTGAGATGAAGTAACTCCAGTCGCTTCAGCCTTATGATCAATCCATTTACCCAAATCACAGGAATGATGATCTCCCAAAGTAGCACCCTCAGCTGACATTCGCCCATCCAACAAGGCCCGAACCTTTGTTACCCAGGACAAGTGCTTGATAAGTATTTCTGTGAAAGGGAAATTATCTTTGTTGTATTTACAGGAACACTCACTCAAGGATTCTGACTGATGACGAGAGTGAACATCGATATCAAGATTTGAATTCAGCATCTCATTCATGTCGTAGAAGTCTCCACCAAGCAAATCAAAGATATCATTTTGACGACCACGAATTTCATCAAAAATCTGACTTCCACAATCAAGTCCGCTCATCATTTCCTTGATGTTAGTAACAACTACACCAAAATAATCCAAGTCGGAGG
>JAZQSR010000217.1:0-2365 GCA_045630225.1 Treponema sp.
GGCATTTGTCTGTCAAGCCGATGCACCAGGAAAAGAGAGAAGAAAAATATTTTTGATTTTTTGAAAAAAGGACTTGATTTTTTTGGAAAGGTATGTTATCATACACAGGCACTTGAGAGAGCGCACATGCGGCGATAGCTCAGTTGGATAGAGTGACTGACTACGAATCAGTAGGTCGGGGGTTCGAGTCCCTTTCGCCGTACCAAAGAAGAATAATCCGAACCACATTTGCGGGTTCGGATTATTTTTATACCTTGGTGGACGAGAACAATAAATTGCGGCGCGGGTGAGCGCCGCTCGCGAGGGCTTGACCGAGCGAATCCTTAGTGTTTCGAGTCCCTTTCGGCGTACCAAACAAATATAATCCGAACCAGATTTTCCGAATTGGAAAAGGGTTCGGATTATTTGTTTATTTCGACCCTTATGAGCAGATATACCATCGTAACGGTCTGCCCAGAAAAACCAGATAAAAGAAGAAGCTGCGGCAACTTTCGTTGCGGCAGATTTTTTCTGTTTCTTCAGTTGTTCCTGTTCACGTTCCCAGGCTTTATATTCTGCCTGGCCCTCTTCTGTTGCAAAAAAGGCCAGAACATCATCGTAGATGGAGCGGGTCAATCTTTCAATAGCCCAATCGGGATAGTGTGTCTTATTTACAAATTTGTGCTTCCGACCCATAATGGCCCTCCTATAAATAAATATTTCTGGTTATTCATAGCTTCAGGGGCTATTTTTGAGAGGGAGATTTCAAAAAATAAGATGGTCAGCAAAAGCAAGTGCAATGTCGCTTTTGGTGTGAGTGAAGCGAACAGTGACATGATTGACTACATGAACAACAAAAAATGAGCATAAGAAAACCCAGGCCGAAGCCTGGGTTATTTGTTATTTATTCTGTAGCTGCTGTCCAATATTGATTACTTAGTTTATAGGCACCACCTATTGGATAATTTATAATATTTGCGCTACCAGTAGTATTATCACATACATAGTTTTCTTTATTTTTATCGAATATCAAATCCTCAGAACTTCCGTTATATGCGTGGTTAGCTTTGGCGATTACGTATCCACCTGTATTATAGTCACTCTCGACCCATTCAGCCAAAGTCATACCCTCTTCGGCCTGGTACTCGGTGCCGTCAATGGTGAAAGTGATTAGATTGGCTTCCTCTCCGTCACCTGTGTCGGGGTCAACTGTGGTGCCAGAATCGCCGCCAGTTGTGCCGCTGTCACCAGCATCGCCAGATGCACCAGCAACATAATCGACATTGTAGTTGAACTTACCAGACCAGGTACCGAACAATGCAGCTGAAATATCAGCAACAGAAACGGTCTCATCATCGGACACAGCAACAGTATTATTGCCAGCCAGTTCGATTGCAGTAAATGTGACAGCCAGGGTCTTCTTGTCTGCGCTGTTGATGTTGTTCACCATCTCAACCTTGTCTTCAGCAGTAACCTTGACGGTTGCATCGCTGGGCCACATACCCTGGAGGGTAACTGTACCAGAGCCACCAGGAGCCAGCAAAGCAGGCACGGTGATGGTGTACTCTGCGTTATGGGTTTCGGTACCGTCTGCATTAACGGTTGTGCGGCTACCAGTATACTCGACTTCAGTACCGTTCTGGTAGTCCACATCGGCTGCAAAAGCGGTTGGAACCATTGACACAACCATCAATGCAGCCAGGGTTAAACTAAGAATCTTTTTCATGAAAAATACCTCTCTTTATTGTTTTTTGTAGGTGTCTATATCATAGAACACTTAAAAACAAAGGAGAGGGATTTTTTTTGCTCCCTCTAAAAATTGCATAGTGTGAACAATAATAGGATGAAGGTTGGCCCGCTGGCCCATCTTCTACTTTTTATGGTGAAAGGTAAAATTAACTCATTGTTAATATACGGGAAGCTTATAGTCCTACCTATATCATTAACATTCACCCATCTTTTGGAGGTATGCACCCATGTCAAATAACCAGACCACACTTGCCAAATGGTTCCATAAAAACGGTTATGAGCCTATTGCACCTATGGACTTCTACAGAGCTATCTTTCCATCTGGTGAGTTAGCTACATATACTGACTCTCCCAGAGCTTTAGAGAACAATACAGAATGGAAGTACAATGCTATTCTCTTAGAGAACACCCACGAAAGAAAGCCCTGTGTTAGAACTAACCCTCGTACTGGTAAGAAAGAACACACAGAAAAGGAAGTCTGGAAGAATCACATCGTACTGGATGACCTTTCACAGATAGAGAAAGCCATCTCACAATTTGGCTCCACCAAAAGTGATTTCTTTATTGCTCCTATGTCCTACTTAGGCCGTAGACGCATAAAGAAAAACGAACGATGGATTTATGCTTGCATTATCGA
>JAZQSR010000218.1:0-2663 GCA_045630225.1 Treponema sp.
GTCTTCAAAGAGGTCGGCAATGTTCCCCTGGAGGACTGGGAAATTGAAAAGGCATACTCGTCCTATTACGATTATCGGGCATTTGAATCCACGATTGACTTCATAACCTCAAAGGCCCATGTGTACATTGAGGAGAACAAGCGCAACGGAAACAGCCAATATAACCACTTGCAGGCCGATGTTTTGTATAACAAAACCACAGGTCGTCCGACAAGTAACGTATGCAAGAACAATCGGGAACTAACCCTTCAGTATATGCGTGAGAATGGTCTAATTACAGGACGTCCTGCTGGCTCTGGTTCGGTTAAAGATATCGTTCTTGAATGGAGAGAAGCAAACCCAGACGGCAGGAAAGTTGACTGCATCCGTGAAACTGGTTTAGGTAAAACATCCGTCTATAAATGGTGGGATGCTGTATAGCCCCCAGAGGCCCTCAGAGGGCTTTTACAGAACATTTGTTTCACGTGGAACATTATGTAAACCAAAATAAAACCCAGGTCAATCGACCTGGGCCTTTTTATTATTTCCAATAATGTTCATATTCACGGTCTGTTCTGCCCAGTATGTACTGACCCAGGCCATGCTGGGCCAAGGTCTTCTCATACTGGTCAACCGCCCATTCTCTGTCTTGCAGCTTTTGTCCTTTGCGCTCATTGTCAGCCCGTAGGCTTGTGATTTCCCTTTGCTGCTGCTCTACTTGGGCCTGTAGTCCCTGGATGATTTCATTTTCTGAAATCTTCTTGTCCAGTTCCTTCATTGTGGCTTTTGTGTAGTGAACATGGATGTTGTAACGGGCTTGATTCTCAATCCGTTCCAAATCCTTTTTGTCCACCACTACACATTCGTCCCTCTCTTCTTGCGTGACCTGGCCCCTAAAATTTTTCTTTTCCTTTTGGGCTGGAATGGTTTCATATCGTCTGAGTAATCGGCTCTGGTGCAACTCAAACAGATGCCTTTGATGTTCTTCCATTTTCTTTGCTGCTTCCAGGGCTGCGGCTCTGTCAGCCTTGGCCCTCTCTGTTTCTCTCTCTGCTGCAGCCTTTGACTGCTGCAGATTGCCCAGCTGGATTTCTAAACTGTCAACCTCTGCTTGCAGCTGCTCCACTTGCTGCCGTAGCTGCTGCGTGGTTCCCACCAGCTGCTTGTTCGCTTCTTTTAACTGCTGATTCTCTGCCACTATGGCCTGGCCCTCTTGGATGACCTCTGCCTTGCGTTCTTCCAATTTGGTATTATAATCGCTCAAGTGTTCGTTTTTGGCTTCCAGGGCCGCCTGAGAGGCCCTCAGAGCCGTTATCTGCTCATTCAGTGCGTTCTTATCCTCTCTGACCCGTTCCAGGGCTCTCTGGGCCTCCTGGGCCCTCTGCTCAGATTCTTGCTCCCTGGTCTTGGCTGCCCTGGCTGCCTGGATGTGTTCTTGTTTCTCTTGTTCTAACTCCTGGTTCTCTTTGCGGTACTGGTCACACTTGTATTCCAGAATTTCAACTTGCCTCTTTGAATGGCTGATAACATTTCTGTCTATCTGGATTCCTTGCCTTTCGCAAGCCTTGTAGAATGTCTCCCTCAATTCGTCTGTGAACGTAATTGTGGGGTTGTTATATTTGGTGTTCGGCTTGCTTAAATCGGGCCTTTCAATGCCCATTTCATTCATAGCCGAATTCTGGCTTGGGACTGCAAAACCATGTCTATCGTGGCCTATAAAGGCCACTCTGCAATGGACATGGTCTACAGCTTCGTCCCTGTGCAAAGCTGCATCCAGAAAGTGCATATTTTTACCGTATTTTTGTTGCATGATTTGGACTGTTTCTGTCCATGCTTTTATCAACAAATTAGTTCTAATTTTAGGGTCCATATTGTCCCTACTATTGCCCACCTGGAAGATGGTTTCCATCGGCGCACTCTTTGGGTCTTGATACAAGTCTTTGATGGTTCTGCATCGCTCTGTATGTCTGGTCTTCGTGTACCTCTCATTCCTGGCCTCCAGACCTTCACCATACAATTCCTTGTATCTCTTCATTTCGTGCTTGCGTGCATCAAAGCCACCCTGGCCGCCTTTGATGACATACATTGCCCCCTCACGATTGAATTGAATGTACACATTCAATCCTGCTCGTTCCTGGTCAATGTGGGACTGTTGCTTTCTGGTCGCTTCAAGCGTGTTGTGGTTTGCATTGTAAACCTCACCACTTTTGCTCTTACGCCCATTTCGCACAGTCCCTTTTGTTGTTTCTTTCTGCGTCATGTTCAAACCTCTCTTGAAAGACCCTCAGACAGATTGTTTGTCATCTACATTCCAAACAACTGTCCTCGTGCCTTCCTGCGTTCGTTTTGTACATAACTTAGACGAAACAACCACTATTCCACCCAATTTCGGAATAGAAATTGCGTGAAATAGTACCCACTATAAGTTTGACGCAGAGCATCAAACAGCGGGGCCCCACCTATGCGGTGTGCAGTCTTCCCCAGGGCTTTGCCCCTGGCCAGACGGCCACCCCCAGTCCTCAAAAGGCTTTGCCTTGGCCAGACAGGCCCTACCAATCTGTTCGCTGCGCTCACACCAAAAGCATCGTTATTCAACTCGCTTTTGCTCAATGGGGGTCTTGCCACCCCAGCCGATGGCTTCCCCAGGCTACCGATTCAGAAAGACACAATTTGACAATCGTGCC
>JAZQSR010000219.1:0-1993 GCA_045630225.1 Treponema sp.
GTACAAGGGGTCCATTCGTGGGGCTGGTTCTTATTCCCCCTATAGCTTGTATAATGAAAGCATTGCTTCTTTCACCACTGGTGAGCTGTACAACCATCAGGATGCCCAGGGCTTTATCACCTTGGTGGGCTTGCCTTTGAAGGTACGAGCCATGATGGAGCAGCAGGTTGGAAAGGGACAGGCTGTTCTTGACAGTGCCTCTTTCAAGAAGCGACCTACAGAGTAATTTTTAAAGGGCTTCTGTCGACTCGTCGGCAGTGTTCTCGGGGAGTATATCCCCCTGGGGATTCTAGGAGCCTAGAATCCCCTTAGTTTTTATATTTTGATGGGATTAGAAGAAAGTCTTTATCCCCTTAGCATTGAGAGGTTTTTATGTTAACCCTAAAATTTGGCGGCACCTCCATGGGAAGTGCCCGAAGAATCCTTGATTCAACGGACATTATGATTTCCCGCTCGGAGACAGACCGCATCAGTGTTGTTGTTTCTGCAGTGGCAGGTGTTTCCAATAAGTTGCAGGATAGTATTGACGGTTGTATGACTGGTTCCCCAGCAGAGCCCTTTGTGGATGAGGTGCGACGGATTCATAATGATATTTGTGTGGAAATTGCTACACAATTGCCAGCCTTCAATCCCCAGAATGTAATGCAGCGTCTGGAACCCCTCCTTGCTGAGTATAAGCGACTTTTGGAAGCTGTGTCTGCCTTTGGTGAATGTCCTGATTCTGTTCATTGTAGGATTATGGGAAGCGGAGAGCTGCTTTGTGTTCCCATCGTAGAGTCTGTTTTGGTGGCTAAGGGACAAAAGGTGGAGTTGCTGGATTCCAGAAACTTTATCTTTACCACAGGAAACCAGAAGGAAGGGGATTTGGACTACGGCCGAACCACCCAGTCCTTTGCTCCCTATCGTGACGGTGAATCCCATCGTTCCACACGAATCTTGTTGTTCCCAGGCTTTATCTGTTCTTGGCGGGCTAAATTCCAAGATACAAATTCTGTGCCAGGATTGTTGGGACGCAACGGTTCTGATTTTTCTGCCGCCATTGTAGGTGCTTCTCTAGGTGCCAAGAAGGTGGAGTTCTGGACTGATGTAGACGGCATCTATACTGCCGATCCTCGCATTGTTCCTGATGCAATTTTAGTGGAAGACATGACCTACGAAGAGGCCATGGAGCTTTCCTTCTTTGGTTCAAAGGTTTTGCATCCCAAGACATTGGCTCCCTTGGCTTCCAAGGGAATCGAGGCTTGGAGCTTGAACAGCCACAATCCTTCTGCTCGTGGTACACGAATTGCTCAGGGACCCTTTCCTTCAGCAGCTGCTGTAGGGCCAGTGCGGGGCATTTCTTGCCTCAAGAATACTGCCATGGTCAGTGTGTCTGGCTCCAGCATGAAGGGTCGCAGTGGAATGGCAGCCCGTATCTTTGCGGCAGTTAGTCGTGGTGGTGTTTCCATCCTTTTGATTACCCAGTCTAGCTCTGAATACACCATTACCTTCTGTGTGCGCCAGTCTCAGGCTCACTTGGTTATGGACATTCTCTCTGCCGAATTTGAGTTGGAGCTTCGGGAGCGACTTTTAAATGTTATTGAGGTAAAGGAAAATTGTGCCATTGTTTCCATCGTTGGAGACGGCATGAAGGAAAAGCGTGGTGTTGCTGGTACCTTCTTTAATTCCTTGGCATCTCAGGACATCAATATCCTCGCCATTGCCCAGGGCTCTTCCGAGCGTTCCATCAGTGTGGTAATTTCTGGCAAGGATGGAGATACTGCAGTTCGCATTGCCCATCGCTTCTTCTTTAACACCGCCCAGACCATCGAGGTATTTGCCTTTGGTGCTGGAACCATTGGTGGATGCTTGTTGGATCAGATTTACGAGCAGCAGAAGGAATTGCTTTCTCAAAGAATCGATATTCGGGTTATGGCTATTGCCACTATGGATAAGATGCTGGTGGCTTCCGCCGACATTGATTCTCCCGGCCTTGATTTAAGTGACTGGAGAA
>JAZQSR010000220.1:0-20474 GCA_045630225.1 Treponema sp.
AGTGCTTTCCCTTTATTCAAACATTTTATTAAACTCGAAATTGAACCTATTTAGATATTTTGAGGAGGAAAATATGAATTATCGTTTTGGTTTTGACTTGGGGACCAATTCTATTGGCTGGAGCGTTTATTCTTTAGATTCGGAGAAACATCCTATCAATTTAGTTGATATGGGAGTAAGAATCTTCTCTGATGGACGAGATCCAAAGACCAAGGAACCTTTGGCAGTGGAAAGAAGAACTACAAGAGGGCATCGACGATTAATTCATAGACGAAAGTTACGCAGAAGGGCTGCCTTCCGTATGCTCCTACAACAAGGCCTATTTCCAACAGATAAGCAGGTTGGAAAAAGCTTAAAAGGATTGAATCCCTATGAATTACGAGTGAAAGCATTGGATGAAAAATTGGAACCTTACGAATTGGGGCGGATTCTTTTTAATCTTTCTGTTCGTAGGGGGTTTAAGAGTAATAGAAAAGATTCCTCCATGGAGGAAATAAAAGAAAATACAAAATCTGAAAGTTTATCACAAACTCAAAAATGTCAGAATTTGGCAACAGCTATTGCTGAAAGTAATTATAGAACCTTAGGTGAGTTTTTATGGAAAAATCAAGATATTCATAAAGGTATACGTTTTGCTCCGAATAGGATGAATTATTATCCCACAAGACAGTTATATATTGAAGAGTTCAATGCTATTAGGGAAAAACAGAAAGAGTTTTATCCTGCTTTAGATTGGGATGCAATCTATGAAGTGCTTTTCTTTCAGCGTCCTTTACAACCTCAAGAAAGAGGGTGTTGTCAATATATGGTTGACGAAAAAAGAACCTTCAAAGCAATGCCTTGTGCTCAAAAAATTAGAATTCTGCAAGATGTATATAATTTGACTTTTATTGCAAATGGTAAATCGAAAAATTTACTCCCAGAATGGAGAGATGAATTAGTTGAATTATTAAACTCTCAAGAAAAAGTTACCTTTAAGGCCATGAGAAAAAAACTTGGATTGGATGCAGGTATTATTTTCAATCTTGAATCTGGTGATAGAGAGTTTTTACAGGGAAATGTAACGGCTTGTAAACTAAGAAATGAAAAGCACTTCGGAAAAGTATGGGATAGTTTGTCTTTACAAGAACAGGACGATGTTGTAGAAATCTTAATAACGGCAGAAGAAGATTCCACTGTATGTGATATGTTGGAAAAATATGATTTATCTAATGAACAAAAACAAGCTATTGTTCGTCTTGTTCTACCTTCTGGTACTACTAGTTTTTGTAGAATGTTGACAGAAAATGTTATTGATATGATGGAGCAGGAAAAATGTCCGTTCCACATTGCCATTGAAAAATTAGGGTACAAATATGCAGATCAAACGGTAGAAAAGTATGATTTTCTACCTTACTACGGAAAGGTGCTGGTTGGTTCCACTATGGGAATTAAGTCTCACCCAAAAAATGATGAGGAAAAATATGGTAAAATTAGCAATCCTACGGTGCATATTGCTCTGAATCAAGTGAAGGTTGTGGTTAATGCTTTGATTAAAGAGTATGGTAAACCAGAGCAAGTGGTCATTGAAGTGAGCCGTGATTTGAAAGCAAGTAGAGAAGCTAAGAAAGAAATACAAGCGAGAATCACTGCAAATAAAAAAAGGAATGAAGTGCTCAATAAAAATATCAAGGATGCAAATCCATCGATTCCTTTTCCAAATCGAGAAGATCGGCTCAAGTTTCGGTTGTGGGAAGAGTTGAATCCAATGGATGCATTGAAACGACATTGCATCTATTGTGGTAAGCAAATTGGTGGTGCAGATATTTTTAATGGTAATGCTATACAAGTTGAACATATTCTTCCTTTTAGCAGAACTTTGTGGGATTCTGAGCATAATAAAACAGTTGCCCATACTCGTTGTAATGCTTATAAAGGTGAAAGATCCCCTTTTGAAGCGTTTGGGAACAGTCCTAGTGGATATAATTGGCAGGAAATCCTTGAACGAGTTGCAAACCTAAAGGATGTACAGAAGAAACGCCTTTTTGCTGAAAATGCTATGGAGACCTTTGAAAAAGATAGTAGTTTTATTTCTCGGCAATTAACAGACAATGCCTATCTGTCTAAAATGGCATTAAAATATTTGAAAGCCGTATCTGATAATGTGTGGGCTGTAACGGGTGGTATGACAAAACTCCTGCGTGATAAATGGGATATTGATTCAATTTTAAAGGGGAAAATAACAGAACAAGAAATTGTTAATTTTAATTTAAAAGAGGAACAGATTGGAACCTATAAAAAGAATCGTTATGATCATCGTCATCATGCATTAGATGCCTGTGTCATTGCCTTAATTGACCGAAGAATGGTTCAAGAGATTTCTCGTTTGAATCAATTTCATAAGAAAAATCGACTTGAAGCTCCCCCAATGCCTATTTTACGGACAGAGTTGATGGAAAGAGTAAAAAATATTGTGGTGAGCTTTAAACCTGACCATGGAGCTCAAGGTAAACTTTCCAAGGAAACTCTGTTAGGTAAAATTAAAACAGCAAAGGTTGTCTCTATTGAAACACTGAAAACTGAGGCAGATATTACTTTGTTACGAAATGACAAGGTACGAAAGGACTTTGAGGAAAAACTAGCAGAAATTGGAAACATGAAGGATGTGGTTACTTCTTTAAAAGCTGTATATCCTTTTGTTTGGGTATATGAAGAATTGTATGTATCTAGAACTGCGATTGTTTCTTTGAAAGAAAAGGATATTGATTCCATTATTGATAAAAAAATCAAAGAGCAGTTACAGGAATTTATCAAACAACACACTGGGGAAAAATTTGAAGCTGTACTCCAAGCTTTTAGTGACAGCACTGGAATAAAAAAGGTGCGTTGCAAAAATCAGGATCAAAAACCTATAGAAATTACTAATTGTGATTTTACGAAACGTTATCTTTGTACGGAAGATTATCTTATGGCTATTGTGTGGGAAATTCCACCTAAAAAGGAAGGTGGAAAATCAAAGTATGAGGCTATCTTTGTACGCCGAGACCAGATTGGAAGTGATGGCAAACCCAAGGAGGTGCATACCCCTCATCCTGCTGCAAAGAAAGTATGCCAGATATATAAGAATGATTACTTGGAGTTTGTGGACAATGGTATTTGGTATAAATGTAGGGTTGCAGGATATTCTGCAACACGGAATCTTTTCGACATACGGCCAATTTATGCCACATCGGATACTTATGACTGGTTGCTTGCTTCTCAAAGTACCATGACAGAAACTTGTTGGAAGCCTCAAAAAGGTCAGAATTTTATTTCTGTCAATGTGCTTTTTGGAGAAAAGCAGGCAAGACGTATTACTGTGAATCCCATAGGACGAGTTTTTAGAAAAAAATAAAAATTGTATCCAGCATACCGATACTAAAGGTATGCTGGGTAGAGTATTAGAGATATTTGATGAGTATCGGTATCTTTCTCTCAACAGAGGTTTTATTGAAGTTCATGACAGAGATAAACTTCTTGGTTCTGTACCCCTTGATGATATAGGGGTGCTCCTTTTGTCTGCTCAGAGTGTAACAATTTCAAAGCATATTTTGAATGCTTTATCTGAACAAGGTTCAATTACCATTTTATGTGGGAAGAATTATCTCCCCCAAAGTATGGTGTTACCTGTAGCAAATCACTATCACTTTACTAAAGTACTTAAAAGTCAGATTAATGCTAGTGTCCCTTTTAAAAAAAATATATGGAAACAAATTGTTGTTCAAAAAATAAAGAATCAAGCCTTAGTTTTGGAGTTGTGTAATAAAACGGCTGATTCTTTGTATCTGAAAAAATTAGCCTTTGCTGTAAAATCTGGTGATATTGAAAATAAGGAAGGTATTGCAGCTAAATTATATTGGAAATCATTGTTTGGAGCGGAATTTGTTCGAGACAGAACAGAAGAAGGCATAAATTCCCTTTTAAACTATGGATATGCTATTTTACGAGCTGCTATGGCGCGTGCAGTATGTGCCTGTGGTCTTTTACCTGCATTGGGAGTACATCACAAAAATAATTTAAATCAGTTTTGTCTTGTAGATGATTTTTTTGAAATATACAGACCTCTTGTTGACCATACTGTATATAAACTCGTTCAAAAGGAGGAGACACAACTTATTCCTGATGTAAAACAGCAGTTGATATCTACTTTGTGGATAAAAGTTTCTACATCTTGTGGCTTTTCACCTGTCTTTCAAAGTATGCAATATATGGCGAATTCATACGTAAAAGCATTGGATTCTGGAGTACCGAATTTAGATATTCCTCTTTGGGTGGTGACTGAAGATGAAAACTTTGATATTGAATAGGTATGAACTTATGTGGATGTTAGTGTTATTTGATTTGCCTGTGGTAGAAAAAGATGAAAGAAAAGCTGCTACTGATTTTAGAAATTTTCTCTTAGATCACGGATTTGCTATGGTGCAATATTCAATTTACACAAAGCTTTTTTCTGGTAAGGATGCGTGCGAAAAATATTATAAATTGATTGCAAATAACTTACCAGCAGAAGGAAGTGTAGACATTCTAACGATTACAGACCGTCAATATAGTAATATTATCAGTTATAAAGGACGAGAAAAAAGCAAGAAAATCCAGAGTGGACAGCTGCTTTTGTTTTAAAATAACAGGTCCCATGTTTTCTTTTTATTTACAATATAAAGAAATACATGGGACATATTATAACTGATTAATTTTTCCGGTCAACCTGCAACTCTTTTTCCAAGAATCCATTTTTCTTTGCATTATAACTGATTAATTTTTCCGGTCAACCTGCAACGGACAGCTCTGCTTTGTACTCGGCATTATATTATAACTGATTAATTTTTCCGGTCAACCTGCAACGAATGTATCTGGTATTGATGGAAGCTCTATATTATAACTGATTAATTTTTCCGGTCAACCTGCAACTAATTGAAGTGAAAATAATTCCTTGGTTTTATTATAACTGATTAATTTTTCCGGTCAACCTGCAACATAAAAACTCATCAATCAATTTCAAAGATATTATAACTGATTAATTTTTCCGGTCAACCTGCAACGTAGTTTTTTGAGTAGTTTTGCGTAGTTTTATTATAACTGATTAATTTTTCCGGTCAACCTGCAACCTGATCATGCTTTTCCTTTGCCTTGTGAAAATTATAACTGATTAATTTTTCCGGTCAACCTGCAACAACTCAAAACTTCACTTCTTTTTTGCTTGGATTATAACTGATTAATTTTTCCGGTCAACCTGCAACATACTGATATGGGCATTTGTTAAAGCAAGAATTATAACTGATTAATTTTTCCGGTCAACCTGCAACAATTTACTGGTGATATTCCTGTGGCTACTGATTATAACTGATTAATTTTTCCGGTCAACCTGCAACCGTCTTTGTCCAGCCAGTTTGCCAAGGCTTATTATAACTGATTAATTTTTCCGGTCAACCTGCAACTAACGAGAAGCTACCAGAGAACGAACAGCTATTATAACTGATTAATTTTTCCGGTCAACCTGCAACAGACACCTCTTAAACGTGGAACTGTTGAACATTATAACTGATTAATTTTTCCGGTCAACCTGCAACTTCTATGACGTCTTTTAATTTTATTATTTTATTATAACTGATTAATTTTTCCGGTCAACCTGCAACAACGGCCTATACATCCGTCAAGGATGTGTTATTATAACTGATTATTTTTCCGGTCAACCTGCAACCTTGAGCAGGTTTAAGAATATTTTGATTATATTATAACTGATTAATTTTCCGGTCAACCTGCAACCCAATTTCTTATAACAGTACAATCTGCAATATTATAACTGATTAATTTTTCCGGTCAACCTGCAACCCGCATTTTCAGTGGTTTTCTTGCTGCTCCATTATAACTGATTAATTTTTCCGGTCAACCTGCAACACCATCCCAAAGATAAGGGAGCAGGCCACAATTATAACTGATTAATTTTTCCGGTCAACCTGCAACCAGTGATCTGAAGGACGGAAACAGCAAGGAATTATAACTGATTAATTTTTCCGGTCAACCTGCAACCAAGTTTTGCGAATTGTGGCAGCAGTACGGATTATAACTGATTAATTTTTCCGGTCAACCTGCAACAGCCCGATTCCCCTCCCTAGCTTCACCACCCCAATTATGCTACAGTAAGCGAGGTATATCACAATGAAAATTACATATTTGTCTGCTTCTGAATATTATAAAAGCATCTTTGGGCAAAAAATATACAAAATCAGCTTAGATGCTGGCTGTACCTGTCCTACACGAGATGGTACTAAGGGAACAAGAGGCTGTATCTTTTGCAGTGCAGCTGGATCTGGAGATTTTGCTTCTTCTGGAAAGCTTTCTATACAGGAGCAGGTAAAACAGGCCAAATCCTTGGTAATCAATAAAATACCAAAGCGTCAAAGGGAAGGGGCAAAGTTTGTTGCTTATTTTCAAAGCTTTACCAATACCTACGGCAATCAAGAAGCATTGCTTGCAACCTTTAATCAAGCTATTGCAGAGCCAGATATTGTGGGCATTGCCATTGCCACCCGTCCCGATTGTTTGAACACCAGTTTTATCCAAGAAATTGCTCAGTTGCGACCTCCTCAATATCCAGACAATCAAGCCTTTCATATTTCAATTGAATTGGGTTTTCAAACCAGTAAGGAACAATCGGTACAGTTTATTCGACGAGGCTATGAAAACCAGTGTTATGTTCAAGCTGTGAAGGCAATCCACAGCATTGCTCCGCAGATTCATGTGGTAACCCATGTAATTTTTGGCCTACCAGAAGAAACCTCCTCAGATATGCTCAATACCGTACACTATGTCTTAGATGCTGAAACTGATGGTATAAAATTTACGGTTCTGCATATTTTGGAGCATACTGATTTAGCTGTACTGTGGAAGTCAGGACAAGTGCCTACCTTAAGCCAAGAGGAATATTTTTCTCTTTTAAAACAAGCCTTAGCCTTGGTGCAGGAGTACACAAGAAAAACCCAAAAGCCAATTGTAATCCACCGACTCACTGGTGATGGCCCAAAGAAAATCCTCCTAGCCCCCCTTTGGACTGCCAACAAAAAGAAGGTTCTAAACGATTTAAAAGCTTTTCTAAATGAAGAATAGTAAAAACTTTGTTTTCCCAAAAGCCTGTTGACTAAAAAACAGTTCCGACATATCCTCTGAATGTAATACTAGTATTGTTTCTCATGCCATTCGGTAATTTTGGCCACTTATAAGATTGTATAGGAGAAGAGAGAATGAAACGAAATAAAAAGCTCATATTTTTTGCCATGATTTTGTTGGCAAGTTTTATATCTTTGGCTTTAATTGGCTGTCCTGCTGATGCTGAACTGCCTCCTGTTACACCTACTGAGAGTTCACAATGGAGTCCACAAACTCCATCTACACCACCTAAAAGCCCAGAGGAAACACTGAGTCCACAAACTCCATCTGTACCACCTAAAACCCCAGAGGAAACTTCAAGTCCACAAACTCCATCTGCACCACCTAAAACCCCAGAGGAAACACCAAGTCCACAAACTCCATCTGCACCACCTAAAACCCCAGAGGAAACACCAAGTCCACAAACTCCATCTACACCACCTAAAACCCCAGAGGAAACTCCCAGTCCACAAACTCCATCTGCACCACCTAAAACCCCAGAGGAAACTCCCAGTCCACAAATTCCATTTACACCACCTAAAATCCCAGAGGAAACACCAAGTCCACAAGTTCCTTCTACAATCCCTGGAAGTGAAAAAGTAAATAGTAGCGACACTAGTACAAAGCCTCTAACAGGTAAATCTATTGTTTTTGTGGAAGGGGTAAGCCAAGAGTCTGGCTGGTATGATGTAAACAAGGTGGGTAGGGGTGAAAATGGTGATATTAATATGTGCTGGGCTGCCTCTGCCTCAAACATTATACAATGGTGGCAAGATAGATATGTAGCTGCAGGAAATACCCTACCTCCACAGGCTGTAACTGGAGCTGGTAAGACCTACGAGCTTGCTCTCATGGAGATTTTTCACACACAATGGAATAATGACAAGGGGGGACAGGTAGCAGAAGCAGTTCCTTGGTATTTTGAAGGTGTTGATTACGGTCAAACAGCTTCAAAAGGTTCACAAGCCTATCCTCTGCCAGCTCATTCTGGAGGCTATTTCAAAGATGTGTGGTCAACTATCTATCCGAGACTCTATCATGAATACAGCTATATGCTTGAAATATATAAAAACTTGTATGTTGGCGACTTTAACAATTATTACATCTGGGGTGCTGGCTCAGAGTTGATGGGGGAACAACGATTGCGAAAGTTTACCGAATTGGTAGTTGACTTTGTTGACAAGGGAATTGCCTCCCTCACTGTTTCACTCTCACCAAATTTGCGGGGCTTGCTTCATGCCACCACCATTTGGGGGTATGAAATTGATCATGAAACAGGACTTTTAACTCGTCTGTGGATTACAGATTCTGATGACCTAGAAGTAGAGCCGAAAAAACAACTTCTGAATGAATACAGGGTGAGTGTTGGAAGTGGCAATTCACACATAGAATTGTCCTCAAATACGGTGCGGTACGGAGCCTGTTATGCCGTATCCTTGACACCAGTTTCAGGTTATAAAAAACATTAATACTTTTCTTAGTTCGTGTATTATGGCATCTGCCACGATTGGCTTCTCGTAGTGGTATTTGCCTTTCTTCGCTATACCTTCTCCACTGCTTCCAAAAGAAAGGCTCCGTAGGGGGGAAGGCTAGTGGTATCTGGATACACAGAGGCAAGAATCTTGGCATTGGTCAGGGATTTTAGGAGTTGAGCCAAGGGAGCAGGATAGCTTCGAGTCTTGGAGCTGTAGTTTAATACCACAATGGCAATCTTGTCCCCAGAATCGGCTAAACTGGAAAGACTTCGTTTGTATGCATAAATGTGTTTGTCTTGATACAAGAGGGTAAAAGTGCCACCAATAAGCTGGGGGGTGATTTTTCGTAGCTGAATGAGCTGCTTGTACCAGTTCAGCAGGGAATCAGCTTCTTCCTTTTGGCTTGCCACATTGATGGCGGCACAGTTGCTGTTTACCTTGAGCCAGGGAGTGGTACTGGGCTGGGAGGAAAAGCCTCCGTTGGGGGAATCGGTCCACTGCATTGGAGTGCGAGCATTGTCTCGGCTGGTGGTTTGGAGCATTTTCATTCTCAGCCATCGGGGAAACTTCAATTTTCTACTAATGGCCCAGACGGTGTGGGATTCTACATCTCGGAATTCACTAATGGACGTAAACTCCCCATTTGTCATGCCGATTTCCTGTCCTTGGTAAATAAAGGGAGTGCCTCGCAAGGTTAATAGAATAAGGGCCAACATTTTGGCTGATTCAACAGGGTATTTTTTGCTACCAAAGCGGGTGGTACTGCGGGGCTGGTCGTGGTTTTCAAAGTAGAGGGTATTCCAGTCTAGTTCTTGTTGCCAACGAATCAGTGTATTCATCAACAAATGAGGACGAAAGGGAGTTTTAAACCACTTGTTGTTCACCTGATGACATTCCACATGCTCAAAGGTAAAGAGCATATCCAGCTCACTTCGGTCTGGAGGACACAGAGCCTTTGCCTGGTTCACAGTGGTAAGGACGGTTTCACCCACCACAAAGCAGTCGTAGTGAGAAAGCACGTCCTGCCGTAGCTCCTGTAAAATTTCGTGGCAGCCCTCCTGATTATTGTACCATTCCTGTCCTGTTAATGAGATGCGTTTTTTTCCGTTTTCTAGGGAAGATTTATAGATGAGGTTGATAACATCGCAGCGAAATCCATCTATGCCCAAATCAAGCCAAAAGGTCATGATGTCCTTTACAGCAGAACGAACCTGGGGATTGTGCCAGTTCAAGTCTGGCTGTTTTTTTGAAAAAAGATGGAGATAAAACTCCTGGCTTGTTCTGTCGTATTCCCAGGCCGAACCAGTAAAAAAGCTAGACCAGTTGTTAGGGGGAAGGGGCTTTCCTCCCTTATTCCAGGGATTTGTCTTTCCTGGCTGCCAGATGTAGAACTCTCGATAGGGGTTGTCCTTGCCCTTGCGACTTTCCACAAACCATGGATGCTGGTCGGAGGTATGGTTTACCACCAAGTCCATAATCAGCTTTAAGTCCCGCTTTTTTGCTTCCTGAATCAGGGTTTTCATGTCTTCCATGGTGCCGTACTCAGGATTTATTTCCCGATAGCCGCTTATATCATAGCCCATATCCTCGTTGGGGGAACGATACACTGGAGAAAGCCAAATAATGCCCACTCCCAGCTCCACCAAGTAATCTAGCTTTGAGATAATGCCAGGAATATCACCAATGCCGTCGTTGTTGGAGTCACAAAAGCTTCGAGGATATATTTGATAGGCAATTTTTGACTGCCACCAAGGAATAACATGTTTCATGGGGGCAGTATAACATGGGGAAATTAATTATAAAAGGGGCGAGACTGGGGGGAGAACTTTATCCAGCTCTCACTTACCTAGGTTTAGAGGGCGCCTTTCCCTATTTTTTCTTTGGTTCTTCTTGTTTATCTGCCGATATACAAAAAGTATGAAAACCCTTGTTTCTGTTTATGCTGGCTCACCAAAAAATTATGCCTTTGAACCTGTTTTTAATGGTCAGTCAGCCTTTGCCCGTGTTATTGAATGGATTAATTGCCTTTCCACCAAACCTGAAATACAGCTCCATGGCGGAGTGATATTTACTGTTCCTGAATATAAAGATCTGATAGAAGAAGGTGCAAAACAGTGCCAGGTTCCTCTTACGGTGCTGACAGGGGATTTTACCTCCGTATCTTCGTTTTTGGCAGCATTGGATTCCCACAAGGGGGATTGTACCACCATCATTCACAGTCGCTATAGTTGTCCCTTTTATGACCCAGAGCTCACCAAGGAGCTTTTCAACTTTCACCACAAATATGCCGCAGAATACACCTTTGCCGAAGGCTGGCCAGAGGGCTTGGCTCCCGTGGTGGTAAACGGTAGCACAGTGTCTATTCTCAAGACTCTTTCAGAAACAAAGGATTTTGGTTCCGTGGGGCGGGACGTGTTTTTTGATGTTATCAGAAGTGATATCAATTCCTTTGAGGTGGAAACCTTGATGGCTCCAGAAGATATGCGCCAGTATCGCTTGGACCTTTCCTGCCACAGTAAGGAAGGTCAGGTGGCTTGTGCAAGACTTTTTCAAGTTATCCTTGAAGATTCTGGTTCTGCTGAGAGCCCAGAATTTGCCCATGCCTTGACTGCAAATAACCTAGCTTCCAAGGCAATCTTCATGCCTTCAGTGTTGCGGACGGTGCCAGCCTTTTACAATGTGCAGATTTCTGCCGCCTGTCCTGGTACCTGCAGCTACTGTCCCTATCCCAAGGCCTATGAAACTGCCTTTCACCATTCTCCATCAGAAGCACCAGAGAAAAATCCCCAGTGCTTTATGAAGCTGGAGCAATTCAAGGCTCTGGTGCCAGCTATGGCGGAGCTTTCTGGCGAGGCGGTGGTTTCTCTTTCCCTGTGGGGAGAGCCCTTGGCCCATCCTGATTTCTTTGGCTTTGTGGAGGCTGTCTTGGCTCAGCCTGGCCTTTCTGTGTTGGTGGAAACTGATGGAAGTTTGGTTTCAGCGGAACTTTCCCAGAAAATCCGCTCTGTGGTGGATTCCGCTCCGTCCCGTACCAATGGTCATCCTCCCATCATGTGGATAGTGTCCTTGGATAGTCAGAACCAACAGATGTATCAGGCCATGCGGGGAGTAGGGAGCGAGAGCTGTCCTATTTCCCATGACAAGGCACAAACTGCTTTCCAGATTCTCCACAAGGATTTTCCCGGTGCCAGCTATGTGCAGTTTGTCCGCACCAAGACCAATGAGGAGCAGCTGGAGGATTTTTACCGCAGTCGCAAGGATTGCGGTGGCCTGATTATCCAGAAATACGACAATTTCCTGTATTGTATGCCAGATCTGCAGGTGGCGGACTTGTCTCCCGTAATGCGAAACCCCTGTTGGCACCAGCGGCGTGACATGGTGATTTTAGTAGACGGAAAGGTGCCTTTGTGCCGAGAATTTCTCTTTACGGAATATTGTGGCAATGTGTTTAACCAGAGCCTGAAGGAAATCTGGCAGAATGGACAATCCATGCCCTTTATGGACGAATGTGAGCAGTGCGATGAATACTATACCTTCAATTTTTAATGAGCATCAGGTACCACTGAGTATCCTGAACGGAAATGAAACTATTGAAAATCCTCGGCTTCCCATTGCGGTAATCCTGCTAAATGTAGGTGCCGGTGGATTGTACCGTGGTAAGATTCTTGAAAACTTGGTTAAAAGCGGTTTTTCCTCAATTGTATCTATCGATAAGGTACAGGGTAAATACAACGTGGAGGAAATGATCAAGAATTATCCCACTGTCAAGTTCATCATTCCTCGAGATACGGTTTCCATTGGCGACATGATCAACATCGGTATGAGTGAGATTACCGAAGATTATGCCCTTGTCATCAATGACTCCATTCACGTTACCTCAGCCTTGTTGTCGGCTAACGTCATCGAACGCTACATCATTCAGGATTACTTCTGCCTTGCACCAAAAATGGTGGATTTTCAGCGTCGTCCCTTGCCAGTTCGTTTTTCTCCTGCCTTGGAGAATTCCAGTCTCAAGCCAGAATTCTCCGATGTTATTACCGATAAGACTCCCACACTCTATCCCTTTGACTTTGTAGGAATTTACAACAGGGCTAAATTCATTCGACTGGGAGGATATGACTACACCATTACCTCTCCCTATTGGCAGAACCTTGACTTTTCCCTTCGTGCCTGGTTATGGGGTGAAGAAATCATCATGTCGCCCCTGTTCCAGTTGGCCTACGAAGGTGAGATTCCCGTGCCTGACACTACGCCAGATCACACCCAGCTACGGTTTTACCTGAAAAACGGAGCTCCCCGCTATGTGGAGAATCGCTGCTACATTCCCATTAGCCAGTTTATAAGCTATCGTCGCCGTTCAAAACTTCCCCTGGGCTTGGCATACAAGGAATTTGTGGAGGCACGACGATGGGTGGCAAAGCATAAATTCGCCTTTCAGCAAGACCTTTCTATGCTCATAGATAACTGGGGAGATGAAATCAGATGACCATAATTATTGTTCAGTGCCGTCTCGATTCCTCACGCCTTCCTCGTAAGGCCCTGTTACCTCTTGGAGGTCGTCCTCTGGTGGCTTGGACCTTGGCTGCCATGAAGCGGGTTCCAGCGGACCACTATATTCTAGCCGTAGATCATGATTCCTATCAGGAGTTGGAGCCTGTGGCCAAGGACTGTGGCTGGGATATTTTTGCTGGTGCCAAGGATGATGTGCTGGAACGATTTTGCGAGGTAGCGGTAAAGTACCAATGTCTGGAACCTGCTGATATCATCCTGCGGGCAACAGCCGACAATCCCTTCTTGTTCTATGAAGCTGCCACTTGTCTGCTGGAAGAAATGAAACAGAATCCTGTGGATTATCTCACCTTTACGGGGCTTCCCCATGGTAGCGGGGTAGAGGTTTTCAATGCCCGCTCCCTCATCGAAGCTTGTGGTATGACAGATGATGCCTATGACCACGAGCATGTGGGACCAGCCTTTTACCGCCACCCCAAGGACTTTGCCTCTATCATGATGCCATCTCCAACTCGCTGGCATCATCCTGACTTCCGTACCACCGTGGACACCTACAGTGACTACCGTCGTTGTTTGCGGAT
Organism: Treponema sp.; assembly: GCA_045630225.1. Lineage (GTDB taxonomy): Bacteria > Spirochaetota > Spirochaetia > Treponematales > Treponemataceae > Treponema_F. The sequence continues at coordinate 13,727 of JAZQSR010000220.1, forward strand.
TGTAAGCTATCTGTCAAATTCCCGTGCTCCCACAAAACCCTATACCTCAGAGGAAATCCTTTCTGCTTTCTCTGCCACGTTTGTCATTCATCCTGTACTCTGTGTTCCCTCAGTGATGAAGGGAAGGGGAACTGGGCATCTTCGCCGTTGTCTCGACATTGCAAAGAAAATTAGCTGCGACATTTTGGTGCAAGATTTGCCTGATGGTTATTTTTCTGAGGAGGACAGACAAACTGTCACCCCCATTCCCATGGAATTGCTGAATCTTATTGACGAGGCGAGAACCCAAGGCTTGGAAACCTGGCAGTTCAGAAACAGATTGCCAGAAGAGGGGGAGTATAGTCTCATCGTTACCGATTATTTTTCTCTGGATAAGGGCTTGGCCCAAAAACTTTCCAGTGCTGGTCCCATTTTAGCTATTGACGAAGGTTCCTCCAATACCAGCTATTGCGACTATCTTTTGGACATCATTCCCTCCTACAAGTTGGGACGTGCTCCAAATCTTCGCAACAGTCGTTTTATTCCTCTGCCAAAAAATCGTCGGGAACCAGTGTGGGCCGAAGAAACAACAGGGAAAGCTCAGGCTCAGCGAGAGCCATCCCAGCACTATTCCCAGCTTTTCTCCAAGATTCTTATTGCAACAGGTGGTGAAGATCCTGCGGGACTTTCCATGCCTGCTGCCTTTGCCTTGGGAAGCTTGGAGAAAAATGTCACGGTGATTACGGCCAATCCAGATGCCTCCAAGAAGATGTTGCCTGCTTCAATGCAAAAGTTCATCCGCATTGTTCCTCCTGTGTCAAATTTGCGAGAAAAGCTCCATCAGTATGATTTGGTGGTAACCCACTATGGGTTTACTGCCTTTGAGGCCTTGGCTGCTGGCTGTGGGGTTATCCTTTTGGGAACCTCCTCGCTCCACCAGTCTTTGGGGCAAAAATATGGCTTTGCCTCCATTCCCCAGGATGGCATTACCCCAGATGCCTTCAAGGAGCTTTTGGAAAAGCCTTGGCTTTTGTATCCTCGATCCGAAAATGATTCCCTTTCCCAGAAAGAGGCTTCCACTGAGGAAAAGCTGGAGGATTTTGTGCTTCGTGCCGCCAAGGGGTCTCGGATTCTCTGTCCTGTCTGTGGCAAGCATCCTGTGGTTCCCCATCAAGTGGTGGCTCGTACCTCCCAGCGAACCTTCCGCCGTTGTTCCAGCTGTGGCATGATCTACATCGGCTGGACCTTTGAAGGAATCCAACCCTCCTATTCTTCAGATTATTTTTTCGATGATTATAAGAATCAGTACGGAAAGACTTACTTGGAAGATTTTGCCACCATCAAAAACCACGGAGTGCGTCGAATGTCCATTATCGATGCCATCTTCTTGGTAAAGAAGGGGAGTCACGGCAAGTCTCGACGAACCAATAGCTTTGTTCCTGCCGTATTAGATGTGGGTTGTGCCTATGGCCCCTTCCTTTCTGCGGGAGCCGAGGCAGGCTGGCAGGTCTTTGGTACCGACATCTCTTCTGCTGCTGTAGAATATGTGCAGAATACCTTGAAATTCCCCGCTGTCTGTGCTTCCTTCCCGGACTTTAATCCCGTAACGGAATTTGGAGTAGGGCAGTTTGAGGCCGTAACCATGTGGTATGTCATCGAGCATTTCCGACAATTGGGGCCTGTGCTCAAAGCAGTATCTAGAATCCTGAAAAAGGGCGGGGTCTTTGCTTTTTCCACTCCTTCTGCCTCTGGTGTGTCGGCTCGCTTTTCCCCGGAAAGCTTCTTTGCCAATAGCCCTGCCGACCACTACACCTTGTGGGAACCAAAGCGTGCCAAGGATATTCTCCGTCAATTTGGCTTCAAGGTGGAAAAAATCATTTCCACTGGCCATCACCCTGAGCGCTTCCCTGTCCTTAAAAAACAGAAAAGCTCTCAGGAAGAAGCTGAAACTCTCGATGTAGGAAAGAAGCCACGTCAGGGCTCCTTGTCTTATTCCAGCCTTTATGGATTGAGCCGGTGCTTTAAGTTGGGAGACACCTTCGAAGTCTATTGCATCAAAACAGAGGAAATTGATTAACCTATGACATATGCTGTATCTTCTTGTAATTCATCATGTTCTCTAGACTCCTTAAAGCCCGCTCTCTTGATTTTAGGGGCAGGTCTCATGCAGCGTCCCGCCATTCAGGCAGCAAAATCCCTTGGCTGTCAAGTGGTGCTGGTGGACGGCAATCCCCAGGCCCTCTGTGTGCCAGAGGCAGACCTTTTTGTTCACCTCGATTTGAAGGACAAGGAAGGCATCAAAGAACTGGCACTCCAGCTTCTTTCCCAAGGTTCCTTGCAGGGAGTCTTTACTGCAGGTACCGACTTTTCTGCCACCGTTTCCTACGTAGGAGAAGCCTGTGGTTTTTCCGTTCACTCCTACCAAGCAGCCTGTAATGCCAGTGACAAGGCTTTGATGCGTGGCTGCTTCCAAAAAGCCTCGGTGCCGTCCCCTGAATTTACAGAAATAGCCTCTCGCTTTTCAGAACATGACTTGTTCCACCAGTATCCCTTGGTAATAAAGCCCGTGGACAATATGGGAGGCCGTGGCTGTCGTTTAGCTAGCAATCAGCAGGAGCGAGTGACTGCCATTCAGGATGCCCAAGCTCATTCCCGCAGTGGCCGTGCCATTGTGGAGGAATACATGGAAGGGCCGGAATTTTCCATCGATGCCCTAGTGTACAAGGGCACCGTTACTGTTTGTGGCTTTGCAGACCGACATATTTTTTTCCCCCCATACTTCATCGAAATGGGCCATACCATGCCCACCGCCATTTGTCAAAAGGACAAGCTGGCCCTCATTGCCACCTTTGTGGAGGGAATCCATGCCCTAGGTCTCACTTGCGGGGCTGCCAAGGCAGATATCAAGCTCACTCCCCAAGGTCCCATGATAGGAGAAATCGCCGCTCGCCTTTCTGGAGGCTACATGTCCGGCTGGACCTTCCCTTATTCCTCGGATTTTTTCCTCACCCAGCAGGCAGAACTCATTGCTCTTGGCCGTGAGCCAGCTGTTTTACTGGAACGTCGCCATCCTGTGGAGGGCCTCCCCAAAAATTTGCCCTTTACCGTCTACGAAGTGGCTTCAAATCAATATTGTGGGGAGCGTGCCTGGATTTCCATTCCCGGCAAGGTAAAGGCGCTTCACGGCCTAGAAAAGGCTCGTTCCTGTGTCGGTGTCCGGGATGTGCTTCCCCGTGCAAAAATAGGTGATATGGTGACTTTCCCCAGAAACAATGTGGAAAAATGCGGAAACATCTTGGCGGTGGACACCACTTGGGAAGGGGCTGCTTCCAAGGCCCAGCAGGCAGTAAAGGCCATAGTTCTTCAGCTAGAACCACATCAAGCAGAAACAGACAGCTTCCTTGCTCTTCCTCCACATGAGTTGCGTCAGGAAAATGCCTTTCCTCCTGCAGCCTTTGTGCTCCCTCTCCCACAACGAGAAGAATTGACTAGCTATCTTTCTTCCCGACAGGGGGATTTTGATCCTGGAAAGAGACTTTTGGAGCAACTTCCTCCCTGTCTTTTGCTCTGTCTCGATTCCTTGGTGGATTGGAATTATCGTAGTCTCCGAGAAACCCTCCTTTTGGCCCAAGAAATACTTGATGCCCAAATACAAGATGTTGCCCCTGATAAAAACACGCCTTCCTTGGTTCGATTGTGGCAGTCTTGTATCCTTGGTGGTGTGCAAGGTCTTTTATATGTGATTGAATCTTCTCATTAGGAGCACTATTTGAAAAGACTGTCTTTGTGTATTGCGGTGATAGTATTTTGTTTCTCACCTTTTTTTGCCCAGACCTTTGATTTGGCCGAGGCTGCTCGTCAAACGGGAGCTAAATTGTACTGGGATTCCCTGTCTGGTAGTGGAATTCTGGAAAAAAACGGCCATCAAATTTCGTTTCGGGTGGGAGAACAGCTTGTCATGATGAATTACACAAAGTTGGCCATTGTAGATCCCCCAGAAAATAAATCTGGGACTGTCTACGTTACTCAAAAATTTATAGATACAGCAAATAATCTTTTTGTTCAAAATAGTCCAGAATCTTTTTACAAGGTGGGAGCCATTTTGATTGATCCAGGTCATGGAGGACGTGACCCAGGAGCAATGGGAAGCTACAAAAAGGGTGGAAAGGAGATTCATTTACAAGAAAAAGACTTAACCTTATCCATCTCCAAAATGCTTGCACAAAAATTGCAGGAAGCTTATCCAGAAAAAGAAGTTATCCTCACTCGTTCCGATGACACTTGGCTTACCTTGGAGCAACGGGTGGAGATTGCAAATTCCATTCGCCTGGAACCTCACGAAGCTGTACTCTATCTATCCATCCACATCAATGCCTCTTTGGATAAAAATGCCTCAGGTTATGAGGTGTGGTATTTGAGTCCTGGATTTCGCAGACAAGTGTTACAATCCACAGGAGAGGATATAGAGCTGGAAAACATCTTGAATTCCATGCTGGAAGAAGAATATACCACAGAAAGTGTACTTATTGCTAAATTTATCATGGAAGGACTAGATGCCCAAATCGGAAAACAAAGCAAGTCTCGTGGCATCAAGGCCGAAGAATGGTTTGTGGTTCGTAATGCCCACATGCCCAGTGTCTTGGTGGAAGCTGGTTTTATTACCAACGAAAAAGAAGCAGCCCTTTTAGATGATGCTCAGTACTTGCAAAAAATTACCCAGGGAATATATAATGGTCTATCTTCGTTTATAAGTCATTTTGAGCTTTCAAGAGGATTTACTGGTACAGAATGAAAAACAAATTAACATTTAAGGTCATGGGAGTTTCCCTCTTCCTGGTATTGATTTTAGCAGTCTCTATTTTTTTCTTCACCTCCAAGAATATGGGCAACAGAAGAGTTCTGTATTTTGAAGCCATGGATGGAAGTGGACTCTACATGGAGAGTCGTCGTATCATGGAATATTCCCCCCTTCAAGAAAATGAAGTCCACTTGCAGCAATTTGTTCAAGAATTGTTGCTGGGCTCCGTAACAAATGGATTTCGGTCCCTATTTCAACAAGGGACAAAAATTGAATCCTGTTTCGTACAGGATGATATATTATTCATCAACTTGTCAAAAGAGGCTTTGTTTCCTGGTGTAACCACCTCAGCAACAAAAGATGCTGTTGATTTATTGGTATTTAACATCAAGAAAAATTTCTCATGGGTAAAATCCGTCGAAATTTACATTGACGGTAACAAAGTGTATGAGAATGTTGCTTAGACTTTTAAAAAAAAAAATCTAAACTTCAAGAAAAGTCGTTGACAAAAGTATCAAGTTGGTGGATACTGATTAGGTATACAAGGCTACATAAAAGTGTGTATAGAAAGGAGCTTTGAATGAAGAAATCTTTTGTTCTAATTACAGCGGTGATGTTGCTTTTCGGAGCATTTGCATTTGGTGATGAGGCAACAATTATTGACTTTACATTGTTGGATGCCGACATCGTTGCAGATCAGGATGGAAATCCTACTGAAAACAGCCGCACCACCATGGACTATTCTGTAACAGCTGGTATGTCATTTACCGATGATCAGAAGTCTTTGATGAGATCTTCCCTGGCATTGCCCAACTGGGAAGTAGTATTGAATTCTTCTTCACAGAGTGTTAAGAGCTTGGCATTGTCCCAGGTTAAATATGCACCTGTTAAGGATTCTGCATCTGTTCCCTTTGCTGGTTCAAACGTAATGGGTGTACGCATTGAGTTCCCTGTATGGGCAAACAATGCTAACGCTATGATCGTACCTGCATTCGAGATTCCTGCTTATGAGCCCATGGCTACTCGTGACGAGAATGGTATTCCTCAGGAGCCTACAGCTGAAGAAGCCGCTAGCGGAAAGACTCAGTTCGAAGAGGGTTATGGTGTAGTAAAGAATGTTGGAACAATTAAGGCTTTGTCTGTAACAACCCTTGGTATGAATTTCCCCCACAAGTTGTATGTACACTTGAAGGACACAGACGGAATCGAGCGCCGCTATCTGATGGGTGAACTGGGATTTGATGGTTGGAAGGAACTCCGTTGGAACAATCCTTCTTACGTCACTGATATCCGCACTCGTGAGATTCGCGTATATCCCGTTTATCCTCGCGGACTTCCTTACATCAAGTTCGTTGGATTCGAGATTGCTCGTGATGCAATGCACAATGGTGACACCTTCGTAGGTTACTTCAAGGATGTTAAGGTTATCTATGACAAGGCTATCTTGAACACAGATCGCGACATCGCTGATGAAGACCTCTGGGGAATCATTTCAACCAAAGAGTCTGAGAAGCAGAATGCTGAGATGACTCGCTTCGGTGAGAAGCAGGTTATCCGCTTCTTGGAGAAGGAAAAGCAGGCTCAGGAAGAAGCATTTACTTCTAGCTTGTCTGTTGAAGGTACAAATGATTCCGCTGCTGTAGGTGGTTCTGCTGATGCAGGTGAGAAATAAATTAACCTTCTAGGTTGATATGGGTCGCCCTATAACGGGCGACCTTTTTTTTGCTTAAATTAAATAAAAAAAAATTTGCGTGAAGTAAAATTCAATGGTAAAATTGTACTATGAGCGATGTAACGAAGAATAAATTACCAAGTAAATCCGTATTGTTAGAACAATATAAGATCAATCGTAGTGGTTTTGAGACTATACTGAGTACCATAGAATATAAATTACGTGATATAATAACTTTACCTTCACGTCCAACTTTAAAATCTCGTGTAAAAAGTTTTGAAAGTTATTACAGGAAGGTT
>JAZQSR010000221.1:0-1407 GCA_045630225.1 Treponema sp.
ACAACTCCTTGGCCCACAGAACGACATGGCTACGATCCGACTTCAAAAAAAAATTACATGAAACTTTTTTTAACTCAATGAGAAAAACACACCTCGGGAGCTTTACCCCTTAGCCTCACCCTACAACCACACCTCGGGAGTTTCATCTCAAAGCCTCACCACATAGCCTCATCTCGGGAGACTCCATCCCAAGGTCTCATCCCAAGGCCACACCTCGGCAGCTCCACCTCCTCAGCTCTATCCCATAGCCTCACCTACAACCTCATCTCGGAAGACCAGTCGTTTCTCACTGGAAAACAAAATGTTTCTCACCGTGAAACTAAAGTGTCGCTAAACAAAATCACATGAAACTTTTTTTGACTCAATCATGAAAAGACCTCATCTCGGGAGCTCTATCCCATAGCCTCACCCTCAGCCTCATCTCGAAAGACCAATCGTTTCTCACTGGAAATCCAACTGTTTCTCACTGTGAAACCAACTGTTTTTCACTGTGAAACCAACCGTTTCTAACTGGAAAACTAAATGTTTTTCACTGTGAAACCAACCGTTTCTAACTGGAAAACTAAATGTTTCTAACTGGAAAACTAAAGTTTCACCAAAAAAAATTATATGAAACTTTTTTTAACTCAATGAGAAAAACACACCTCGGGAGCTTTACCCCATAGCCTCACCCTCAGCCTCACCCTACAACCTCACCTCGGCAGCTCCATTCCTCAGCTCCATCCCAAGGCCCATCTCGGGAGCTCCACCTCCTCAGCCCCACCCAAAGCCTCATCTCAGGAAGCTCCATCCCTTAGCCTCACCCTACAACCTCACCTCCTGAGCCCCATCTCAAAACCACACCTCCGCAGCTCCATCCCAAAGCCTCATCTCAGGAAGCTCTATCCCATAGCCTCACCTACAACCTCACCTCGAAAGACCAATCGTTTTTCACTGAGAAGCAAGTTGTTTCTCACCGTGAATCTAAAGTTTCTCACTGGAAATCCAACTGTTTCTCACTGCGAAACTAAATGTTTTTCACTGTGAAACCAACCGTTTCTCACTGTATAAACCAAATGTTTCTAACTGAAAAAAAAATGTTTCTAACTGGAAAACTAAAGTTTCACCCAAAAAAATTACATGAAACCTTTTTTAACTCAATGAGAAAAACACACCTCGAGAGCTCCACCTCCTCAGCCTCATCCCAAGGCCTCATCTCAGGAAGCTCCATCTTCCAAGCTCCACCACAAGCTTCATCTCAAAAGTTCTACCTTGGAAAACTTTTACAAAAAATCCAACCTTTCCCGCAAAAAACGCAGTTTTTTTAACCTCCAAGTCTATAATATTTATGAATACCCTTTTTCACGGAGATTGAATGGAGAAGCAAACCACCACAAAATTCAAACGTTGGGAAGACCTAGACATTAC
>JAZQSR010000222.1:0-11290 GCA_045630225.1 Treponema sp.
ATCAACCAGTAATGCCATGTCCGAGTACTACGTTTGGGCTCGCTCTCGATGGCTGATTACAAAAAACTCCCCCGCCACAGATGGAGCTGGAACGAGAGAGGTTCTAGGAAGAAAAGGGGAAAACATCCTAGCCCCCTTGCCCCCGCTGACCAGTAGAGGGTTGTCCTTCCCCTAATTAATCAAACATCCTTATACACCCGTGGCACCCTCTGGGCTATTCCACAGGTAATTTCATAGGAAATAGTTCCTGCCGCATGAGCAATGTCCTGAGCAGATTGCAGTGCTCCGTGTTCTGCAGGTCCAAAGATAATCACCTCATCCCAGCGAGACACCTTACTGTCCACTCCAAGATAAATCATACACTGATCCATGCAAATACGACCGCACACAGGATAGAGCTTTCCGTTAATGGTTACCTCAAGATTCTCTCCATAGCGGCGAAGAAGTCCATCTCCATAGCCTGCAGGAATCACTCCCACCTGACAATCCTCTTGAGCCACCCACTGGCGGCCATAGGAAATGCTTTCTCCCTTTTTCACCTGCTTTATGGCCACAATACTGCTTCGCACATCCATCAAGGGCTTCAAGTGTACCGGGGACTTTACCTTGGAGCTTCCACCATTCAAGTAACTTTCTGTAATATCCCCTGGATAATAGCCATAAATCACCAGTCCAGGACGAACCATATCAAAATGGGATTCAGGATATTCAAAGACAGCAGAGGAATTGGCGGCATGGCATAATCCAGGCTCAATTCCCAACTGCCGAATATTGTCCACCACCTGTTTAAAGGTTTCAATCTGCTTTTTTGTGTAGGCCACATCTGCTGGCAAAAGTGAATCAGAAACGGCAAAGTGGGTAAACACACCGTCAAGGCTCACTCCCTGAGAATTGGCAATGAGCTGAGCTAAATCAGCAGCTTCTTCAGGAGAACAACCAATACGTCCCATGCCAGTATCCACCTTCAAATGAACAGGAACCTTGCGTCCCATGGCAGTGGCCGTTACGTTTAACATTCGTATTAACTCAGAATCACAAAGAGAAGGCGTAAGATGTCGCTCAATAATTTCAGTAAATTCAGATGGTTGAGGCAAACTCAAAACTAAAATAGGAATGGTTATTCCTGCCTTACGCAATTCCACTCCTTCAGAAACAGCAGCCACTGCCAAATAATCAGCACCACATTCCACCGCCGTGTGAGCCACAGGAATAGCTCCATGACCATAGGCATCAGCCTTTACAGGAATGCATAATTTAACACCAGGCTGCAGCTGATTACGAACTTGTTCTATATTATTGCGTAAATTTCCCATGTATATATTGGCAAATGTTGCTCTCATAATGTAACTATCATACTGATTCACTATTTTCTTATCAATAAGTATTGTATAAAACTTGCTAGCTTATTACAATGACACGAAATTATACATTGGAGATTGAATAATGTTTAGAATAACCTTTATCAGTATGATTTTAGGATTTTGTCTGGTGTTTTCTTCCTGCTTAACTACAAAAGAAGCTTCTGACTCACATTCTATTCAAGAACAGAATGTAATCTCTCCCACAGATGAAGCTTTATCAGAAGGAGCCGAAGTAGAACTTCAGGTTGCTGAAGAACCAGAGCTTCCACCTCCACCACCACTGCCAAATCTCAGAGTTAAGGCAGGAAAAACTCCTGCTGCAATTCGAGTGGGACAAAGCTTTAAAACGAATTTTACTGCCACTGTTTTAAATCAAGATACAGAAGTAGCTGAATCTGGAATTATTGTTACCGTTACCTATCCTGTTGGCAAAGATAAGACTGAAATTTCCTTTGCCACCACAGAATTAACCACCGATGATCAGGGACAGGTTTCCTTTACTCCTCCAGACACCAGCTTTACCTGCAATAGTGAAATTACCTTCTCTGTAGAATCTAAAGACGGAAAGAAAAGCATTTCCATTCCCTATCAGGTAAAAACAAATCGTCACAACAAGGGTGGAAATATTGCCATTGTAGACTACGGTCTTACAGGCAACCCCATTCGAGACAATAGCCGATCTGCCTCCGCCCTTTTGACAGCCCTCATTCGAAACGGTTTTTCTTCTATTGGCAATGTGGATTTTATCAACGAAGTTCACTCTGGTGATCAAGAAAAAATTTATCGGGCTGCCTTTAACCTCATTGGAAATAATTCCAACTTCCTGATTTACGGAACCGTAAAATACAATGGAGAAGTGACCCAAAAAGATGGAGTATACTACACACCCCTCATTGGAGACATTACCTGCCTTGAAATGAAAACAGGAAAAGAGCTGTTCCACACTGTTATCGAAGTTGTAGGAGAAGGAAGCTCCGAATGGGCTGCATTGCAAAATGCTCGTATGGATCTTTTCGGCCCTCAAGCTGCCGAAGCAATAATCCATGGAATGTAAGGACTCGTTCTCGTGAAAAACCTCAAAATTCCCCAGCCCCTCAAAAAAATGAACGAAATCTTCAAAGCAAATGGCTACGAAGCCTATTTGGTGGGCGGGGCTGTTCGTGACATGATTCGTAGCAAAACTGCATCTGACTGGGATGTGGCCACCAACGCCCAACCTGAACAGGTAGTAAAGATTTTCCATAAGGTCATTCCCACAGGCATTGCCCACGGAACTGTCACCGTCTTGTTTATGGGACATTCCATAGAAGTCACCACCTACCGCACCGAAGCAGACTACAGCGACGGGCGCCACCCAGATGCGGTGAATTTTGCAGGCACCATAGAAGAAGATCTTTCCCGCAGAGACTTTACCATGAACGCCATTGCAGCATCACTGGAAGATGGTCATTTAGTGGATCCCTTTGCAGGACAAGAAGATATAAAGAGTAAAACCATTCGCACCGTGGGAAATCCCTACGACAGATTCAACGAGGACGGCCTGCGTCCCATTCGTGCCATTCGTTTTGCCACCCAGCTCGGCTTTTCCATTACCCCAGAAACCATGGCTGCAATTCCAGCCTCTTTGGAAAAAACAGCCTCAATTTCTGTAGAACGCTTTCGTGAGGAATTCATCAAAATCTTAAAATCACCAGAACCCTCTGTAGGCCTTAAGCTTTTGGAGGAAACAGGTATCCTCCAGCTTTTTATCCCAGAGCTGGTGGCCTGCAAGAATGTGGAGCAAGCAGATTGCCGTGGCTTCCATCAGTTTGATGTTTTAAACCACCTTTTTTACGCCTGCGACGGAGCTCCAGCCCACAAGGAATTGGTTCGTCTTGCAGCCCTCCTCCACGATATTGGTAAGCCCAAGGCAAAGCGATCTGGTAGCCTTCCAGACGGACGGCCCACCATCACCTTTTACAATCATGAAAAATACTCAGAGGAAATCAGCCAGAATCTTATGACTCGGCTTAAATTTTCCAAGGCAGAAACTGCCACTGTGTGCCATTTGGTTAAAAACCACATGTTTCACTACGAAAGCAACTGGTCAGATGCAGCTGTTCGTCGCTTTTTGTTTCGAGTCACCCCAGAAGCCTTGGAAGACTTGTTCGACCTTCGCATGGCAGATGTATACGGAATGACTCGCAGTGCACCAGTTCTCAAAGAAGGCCCATGGAGCAGCAATTTATTAGAACTACAAGATAGAATTACCGAATTATCTAGCCAGCAGCAGGTTTTAGGTCTTAAAGATTTAGCTATTAACGGCAAGGACTTAATGGCAGCAGGAATTCCTGCAGGAAAGCAGCTGGGAACCATCTTGAACCAGCTTTTAGAAACAGTGCTGGATGATCCCAGTCAGAACAATCGGCAGCAACTATTGAACATCGCCACCAAATTAGCAGAAAAATATTGCAACTAGAAAATCACAGGGGGAAATATGAGAATTACAGGTGGAGAATTGAGAGGAAGAACCATCAAGTGTCCCGATGGAGTTATCCGTCCTGCCATGGACAGAATGCGTGAGTCTCTTTTTTCAATTTTAGGTGATTTATCTGGTAGATCCTTTCTTGATTTATTTTCTGGTTCTGGAACCATTGCAATAGAAGCTGTTTCCCGTGGGGCAAGCCACGTGGAATTGGTGGAAAAAGACAAAATCAAAATACAAACAGTGCTGAACAATGTTTCCATCACAGAAAAGGAAATGGGTCAAAAAATTCACTGTCATTTTATGGCGGTGGAACTTTTCCTCAAACGATGCAAGAATAAATTCGACATCATCTTTTTTGATCCACCCTTCCCCTACAAATACCACAAAAGCTTGGTAGAAATGGTGGCCAAGGGAGAACTGTTGAATCCTGGCGGAGTAGTTCTCATTCACCGTCCTAAGGAAAAGGAAATGCCAGACGCAGTTCTCCAACTGGAATTAGGAGACAGAAGAGAATACGGCCGCTCTATCGTGGATTTTTATTTTAATAAGTCATGAGTAAATCTTGACAAAATAATGAAAACTGCTAGAATGGAAGATGTGTAAAAGGCACTCTGTTATGGAGAAAGATTTAGAAAAGGTCTTTGGAAAGTTCCAAGCACAAGAAACTCTAGGTTTTATAAAGACTACAGAAAAGCCTGCTTTTTCCCTCACTTCTGAACAAAAAGTTAGCTTAAATAGAAAAGGTAACGTATTGTTCAATCAGGGGGATATTGAGCAAGCACGTAGGATTTTTTTAACTACAGGGTATTCAGATGGACTTACTCGAGTCGCCGATGTCTATGTGGACCAAAATAGAGAGTTAGATGCACTTAAACTTTATATCCTAGCCCATAATAAAAGGAAATCAGAAGTTCTTTTGGAAAAAATTGCTTCTTTGATTTCAAAACTCATCATAGAATAAAGGAATAGTTAAAGTATGGAAAATATTTCTCCCGCAACTGTTGTACCAGAAGATTTTCACAGCCCAATGATGCATCATGAACATGCGCCACAGGATTCAAAAGCTGCTGAGATTGCAGAATTGTCTAAGAGAGGATACCACCTTCTAAAAGACAATAGAATTGATGAAGCAAATGAAGCCTTCCAGACCATTCTTAGTTTAGAAGAAAACAATAACTATGCTTTGGTGGGACTTGGTGATGCAGAACGAAAGCAAAATCATTTCCGAGAGGCCATCAAATACTATACCCAGTGTTTGAACTATCACGCCTCCAATAACTATGCCCTCTTTGGTTTAGCCGATTGTTACAAGGCCTTGAACCAATATCATAAAGCCATTGATATTTGGGAACAGTATCTTATTCACGATGACCGCAATATCACTGTTTTGACTCGTGTAGCAGATGCTTACCGCAAAATTCGCGAATTCAAGAAATCAAAGCAACTCTATCTGCGTGTACTTGACATGGAAGAAAACAATGCCTATGCCCTCATCGGTTTAGGCCATCTTCACTATGATTTCAAAGAATATCGTGACGCTCTGTACTACTGGACAAGAATGTTTGAGTTGAATGAGAAAAACGCAGACATTCGTGTATTGACTTCCATCGGAAACTGTCATCGCAAGCTCAAAACCTTTGAAAAGGGTGTTTATTATTTTGAGCGAGCCTTGGAAGTAGAACCAGGAAACTTCTATGCTCTCTTTGGTTTGGCAGATTGTTACCGTGGAATGAACCAGCAGTTCCGTTCGATTGAATACTGGAACAAGATTTTGGAGAAGGATTCCAACAATAAGGTTATTCTGACCCGTGCTGGTGATGCATATCGCAGTACTGGAGACTACGAGCGGGCTGTTGAATATTACAATAAGGCCTTGGACATTGAGTTTGACTTGTATGCCGTTCTTGGACTTGCCCTCATCAGTAAGAGTACTGGAAAATACGAGGATGCAGCCAACAGCTTGTCTCGCCTCATTCAGTCCGATCCGAGAAACTATCGCTTCTATATTGACTTGGCCGACTGTTACATGAAGATGAACAGACGTACCCAAGCTATCGAGGTTCTTGAAAATTTCCAACGTCAGGGAATCAGAAGTCAATCTGTAAACGAAATGTTGGATAGAATTCTTTCCAACCAATATTAATTAATATGAACGATTACCTCAAGCCTGAAGGTTGTGAAATCCCTCAACAAGGGTGCAACCTTCCAAGCTTACAAAAATCTCAAGAAAAAATTCCTCTGGCTGGTTTTTTGCCAGAGGATTTTCTACAATTACCAGGAGTACAGCCAGCTTTTCGTGGAAAGCAGTTGTTCAAGTGGATTGCTTCTGGAGTAACCTCCTTTTCAGAAATGCAAAATCTTCCCAAAAGTTTGCGACAGCAACTAGAAGAAGACTGTTGCATTCGTTCATCTTTCGTAAGCAAAAAATTAGTTGATCCAGATGGAACGGTAAAGTTACAGTTGACCCTCCATGATGGAAAGTGCGTGGAAACGGTGCTTCTTACGGACAAGGATGGCCGGAAAACCGCCTGCGTTTCCTGTCAGGTAGGTTGCGGTATGGCCTGTGCCTTTTGTCAAACAGGACGGTTGGGCTTTAGTCGCAATTTAGAGCCAGCAGAAATAGTGGAGCAATTCCAGTTTTTGGAAGAAACAGTAGGAAAGCTCGACAATATTGTATTCATGGGTATGGGAGAACCATTGTTGAACCTCTCAGCCATTCGTAAGGCCGTTGCAGTGCTTACTCATCCTGAGGGCAGGAATCTTTCTGGCCGCCGCATTACCCTTTCTACCTGCGGAATTATTTCTGGAATTTACGACTTGGCAGACAACGGACCTGCCCTTCGCCTTGCAGTATCCCTTACTACCGCTGATGAAGAGCTCCGTCAACAATTGATGCCTGTGACGGCTGGTAATCCCCTACCTAAGCTCAAAGAAGCTATTTCCTACTACATCCAAAAAACAGGTCGCCGTTGTACCTTGGAAGCAGCTTTACTGGCTGGAAAAAATACTGGACGAGAAAGTGCAAAACAACTTATAGATTTTGCTCGTGATTTGAATTGTCATGTCAATCTTATTCCTTGGAATCCAGTGGAAGGCTTACCTTTTCAAGAACCTTCTGCCAAGGAATGCAAGGATTTTATTCGTCAACTAGAAAATGCTGGGGTAAACGTAACCCTTCGCCATCGACGAGGACGAAAAATCGGTGGAGCTTGTGGTCAATTAGGAAAGACTGAGTCTTGAAAAAAAAGACAAAATACAGTACCTTTAATTATACTTAAACAAGGGGAGTAACCATGCAGAAAAAGATTTACGTTGCGGGACTGATTGATGAACAGGGAGAGCAATCTGTAAATCAAGCCGTGACAGCGGTTGCTGGTGTCACCTCATGTGTAGCCAGTGCCATGAAGGCACAAGTTCTTGTAGATTATGATGAAACGGTAGCTGGTGTAGAAGAATCCATCAACCAAGCAATACAAGGTGTTGGCTTGGAAATTTTAGCTTAAAGCTTTTAGTCACATATAAATGAAAAGCCCTGAGAAAATCTCAGGGCTCTTTTTATGCTCCAGTGTAGAGATTTTTCAATCTCAATTATCTTTCTTTGATCCAACCCTTTTCTATTGCAGCTGCAACCTGGGATTCCAGCCAAGGCCACAATGCAGGAGTTCCTGTTTTGACTGGTGCCATGCGTCGGTATACCTGTTCCTTGGTAACGGTACCTAGCTTCCAAGTGTGGCCCTCCGTCAACACGTTATGCATAAAGGGTTGGATTCGGTCGAGGCTAGCGGCAAAGCGAGAATCAGCAGTGTCCATGGCATCGAATTCCTCCCATAGCTGACGTAATTCACACCCCTGCTGTTTATCCAACATACCAAACAATTTTTCTGCAGCAGCCTGTTCCCGCTGGGCCTTATCCTGATTGGCACTAACATCAAAGGCAAAGGTATCTCCTGCATAAATCTCGATTAAATCATGGACAGTTACCATGGCCAAGACTCGCCCAAGATTCACTGGTTCTGGGGCATACTCTTCCAGAACAATGGCCATGAGTGCCAAATGCCAAGAATGCTCTGCATCATTTTCCCTTCGACAGCCGTCTGTAAGGAGGGTTCTGCGAAAAATATTCTTTAATTTATCTACTTCTGCAATAAAAACCATCTGCTGCTGGAGCTTCTTTGGGAAATCCTTCACTGCAGAAAAATTAAAAACCTGTTCAATTTGATTTGGTGTAATGTGAGGTGTCAAAGCAGGTTCTGCTGAAATCATAATGCCTCCAAAAAATAGGCCACCCCTTCCAGGATGGCCCAAATGTTTTTAGTATTTGCTGTCGGCGTAACCTAACCAACCGTCATTTTCTATCAGAGCCTTTTCAAAGCCAGCCAATCGGAAGATGTAGCTTTTAGAAAGACTGCCGGAAATCAACTTTACCTTGGCGGTATCATCATCGTTAATGATGATGGCACACTCTGTATCCTTGTCTGCAAAGGTGTGGAAGATGTCTTCAATGTCACGAGCAGACAACTCAACAGCCAACATTCCGCAGTTGTACATGTTCTGACGGAAGATACGGGCAAAGTTGGGGGCAACTACTACGTTGATTCCGTTTACCTCCAAGGCCCATGGAGCATGCTCACGGGAAGAACCGCAACCAAAGTTCTCCCGAGTAATGATAACCTTCTTTCCAGGAACATCAGCCTTGGGATCAAAGCCATCTAACTTTAAATCCTCCAGCAAGTAGGGTTTGAGGGCTTGCTTTGAGATTTCTGTCAAATACTTGGCAGGAATAATCTCGTCGGTATTGATGTCAGATCGATCTAAAAAAAGAACCTGTCCTCCAAACTGCTTCATCTTAGCACTCCTTGTACAATGGTGAATTGGTAATAGTACCTGTTACAGCGGCAGCAGCGGCACTAGCAGGACTCATCAGGTGAACCATACCACCCTTACCCATACGACCGTTAAAGTTTCGGTTGGTAGTGGAGGCACATACCTCATTTTCTGCAAGAACACCGTTACTCATACCAAGACAGGCACCACAGGTGGGATTGGTAACGCAGAAGCCGAATTTCATGAAGATGGAAATCAAGCCCTCATCAAGAGCCTGCTGATAGATGGAGGTGGAAGCAGGAGAAAGGATTCCACGAACACCAAAGGCCATGGTCTTACCCTCATCAAGGGCCTGCTTCAATACAGCGGCTGCAACCCGTAGGTCTTCAATACGACCATTAGTACAAGAACCGATATACACCTGGTCAACCTTTGTTCCAGCAAACTCCTTCACAGGCTTTACCTGGTCGGGCTTGTATCCAAAGGTGGCCACAGGCTCCAAACTGGAAAGGTCAAAGGTATAAACCTTTTCGTACTGGGCATCATCATCAGAAACCCACTGGCTATATTCTTTTAAGGCTGCTTCCTTGGACTCAAACTCATCCTTAATGAAGGGCCACAGGTATTCCACAGTTGTCATGTCAGGCTTACAGATACCACTGGTGGCACCAGCTTCAACAGCCATGTTACAGATAGTCATGCGAGCTTCCATGGACATGGCATCCACAATGGGACCAGCAAATTCCATAACGCAGTTGGTAGCTCCGTTCACTCCAATCTGAGAAATAATAAACAGGATAACATCCTTGGCATAAACACCCTCAGCAAGCTTTCCTTCCAGTTGGAACTTAATAGTCTTAGGCTCCTTGAAAGAACACACACCCTTCAGCAAGCCTACTTCCAAGTCAGTGGTACCAACACCAGCAGCAAAGGCACCAAAGGCACCGTGGGTACAGGTGTGGCTATCTCCCATGATGATGGTATAGCCAGGGCGAACAAAGCCCTTCTCTGGGAAAATTGCGTGGCAAACACCGTTGGAACCAATATCAAAGAAGTCCCGAATCTTATTGCGATGAGCCCAATCACGGAGCATCTTACCTTGCAGGGCTGTCTTGGAATCCTTGGCAGGAGTTACGTGGTCAATTACCACCTTGATTTTGGAGGGATCAAAAACCCTGTCCTTCTGTTTTTCCACCAAGTCCGCAATAGCCACAGGTGTGGTGATTTCATGACAAAAAACCCGGTCAAGCTTGAGAACCCAGGTATCGGCAAAAGGTTTCTCTGCCACGTGGGCATCAAAGATCTTTTGGGCAATGGTCTTTCCCATAATTTTCCTCGTTAAAAATTAATTATATGTAAAATTGTTAAGTAATAATAAAGTTAAATAGGGCAAAAGTCAAGGTAAAAGTCATGGCTCCAACCTCTCTCTCACCCCTTTCTTCGCAAATGGCGGATTATAGCCACCACAATTCGATTGCCAGAAGTGGCCAAGGCTATGGCAAGGGCAATGGCTCCCGCAGAAGTCAGTGTAGAAAATCCCAGCAGCAGGGCCTCTTCTAAATTGCCCTTTACCGTGGCTTCCATTGTCTCAAACATGCCACCACCAGGCACTAGGGGAAGAAGACCAGGCACAAGATAAATAGTGGCGGGCTTTTTTTGCACCCGTGCAAGAACCTCAGAGAGAATTGCCACTATCAGGGCACCAAAGAAATAAGCTCGATTATCCGCCACACCGCTGGCAGGAAGAAAGGCAGTGTAGGTTGCCCAGCCAAGGCCTCCCACTAAGGCTCCCCATACAATATTATAGCGACTGATATTGAGACAATAGGACAGGGCGGCAGCAGCTCCCCCTCCCCATAAGGCTGCCAGCAATAATTTATACCACAACATGAGAAAACACCAACAATCCAACAACGGAGCCTACTGACAAACCAGTTGCCACCATAAAAGCATCCACCAAGCGAGCCGTACCAGCCATTAAATCACCAGCAATCAAGTCACGGATGGCATTCACCAAGGCAAGACCAGGCACCACCTGCATTAAGGCCGCCGTCATCATCTGTACCGACTGGGGAACAATTCCTAAAACATAGATAAGCTGGCAAGCAATGGAAATAAAACCTCCACTCATAACAGAAAGAATAAAGGAATTCAAATTGAATTTTCCAATCCAGAGCAAAAACATACGCAACAAAAATCCCACTACAAAGGCACAGATTGCTTGCGGAAGGCTACAGCCAAACATGAGGCCAAAGAAAAAGCCAGTAAAACCGCCCATTACCACTAAGCTCCAAAAACTATGGTCGGGAGAATGGTCAATTCGTTCCAACATACGGGAAACTAGGGATAAATCTGAATTGAAGCCACGCTGTACAAGCCTGCGAGATAAATCATTTAAAAGAGCTATTTTTCGTAAATTTACTGTACGTGCAGTAATACGACGCATGGCAGTGTGACTGCGATGATCCTTATCTTGTACCGTTACCATCACTAAGGTAGGAGTCACAAAGGCAGAGGCTGCCCGTGCCCCCATAGAACGAGCCATACGCACACAGGTTTCCTCTGCCTGATAGGTTTCTCCGCCATTTTCCAGCATCAGAGAGTCAGCCTGTACTGCAATTTCTATTATCTGTTCTAT
>JAZQSR010000223.1:0-2296 GCA_045630225.1 Treponema sp.
CTTGGGTTACAGTATGAAGCTATGGAGTATGGGGTTGAATTTGAGCAGCTATGTCATACTCTGTTCCAGTATCAGTATGTAAAGAACCCTGCTGAACTGGATGATGCTACTGTCCGTTGGTTGTATGAGCATAGCAACGACGGGAATGTATCTTCCGTGGTAACGCTACTACATGACTCACAGGAGATTGCTATTTTGGAGGGCAGCGAGGTTTTGAATATGGAAACTCTGAACGCTGCCTACAAAAGCCGAATGAAGATGCTGCACTCTTATATTGTCCCATCCAAGAAGCAGCAAACATCCAGGAGAAAGAAATCCGCAGCAATTCCCTGTTATGAACAGGAGATAGAGGAAACTGTTGATATTTCTGTTGCCGAGCTTATCAAACAGGCAAAGAGTGAGGGCAGAGAGATTGTGAGCTTCCTAAAGCCATATATCACCATAGAGGAAGTGCGGATATGATGGCTTTCTTTCCAACCCCTTATGTGGACGAACTGGCATACTCCCTATTTGCACGGTATCATGTTCACTCTGGACACATGACCTTCAGAGCAACAGCAGAGGACATATTTCAGAATAAGGATGCCATACCGAACCCAGAGTTTTTCCCTGCGCTGACAGATGAAGTATGCAGCATTATTACACACAGCAGCACTATGGAAGCCTTTATTGCAGAACACACAATGCTGCCCTACTACATACGCTTTCTGCCATTGGAACGGCGGCAAAAGGCTATGGAACTGCTGCTTGCAATGGACAGGACTTTTTATGATGCAATCTATGTTCGGCAAAAGAAATCAAAGCAGCGGCAACATATGAGATATTGTCCGCTGTGCGTTGCTGCTGACCGAGAACAGCATGGAGAAACCTACTGGCACAGAAAACACCAGCTTCCAGGTGTAGAAATCTGCCTGGAACACCGTTGCCGACTGGAAAACAGCAGCGTTGGAATTACGGTGGAAAGCCAGAAGTTCAAGCTGATTCATGCAGAATTGGTCATTCCAGAAAATACGCCTGTCAATCTGGATGTATCAGACCTGGAATATCAGCTATCCGATTATGTGATGAAAGTCTTTGATGCAGATATGGATTTTGAACATGATGTGTCCACGGGCAAGTTCCTGCAGTCCAGACTGGAGGGAACGCCATACACATCATTACGGGGAGAACAAGTCTTTGCCCGTAAACTGTATGCAGCACTTTCGGAGTATTACCAGAATTTGTCGCAGTACAGCTTGGAAGCATGGTGGTATGTGCAAAAGGTATTCTGTTCCCAGAACTTCCATACCTATGATATTTGTCTGATTGCGTTCTTCCTTGGAATCCCGATACATAACTTGCTGCACATGACTCTGCCAGAACTGACCCTTCAGCAGCGTTTTGATGCCCAACTTCGGATGTTGCGCTCCCAGGGTATGACCCAGAAGCAGGTAGCAGAAGCAATGGGAGTTTCCATCCATGCGGTAAAAGGTGTGGAGGAGAAGAGATACAGAACTGCATAACAAAGATAAACGCTCCTGTGATGAACGGGAGCGTTTTTATTGATTTTCTGCGGCAATCACAGTATAATTTAGTTAGAAAAACAGTTAGACAAACTTGAATTTGGCGGGGTAGTAAAATGAAAAACAAAGCAAAATCAGCAACCATTGTATTGATGTCAATATATGCAGTCATGGTCATATGGATTATTCTGTTCAAGATGTCCACATTATCTGAGATTCCATATTTGGACCACATTCGGAACATTAACCTTATCCCTTTTCACTATGATGTAGAGCAGTCATATCATTTGTCCGAAGTTCTGAAAAATGTAATATTTTTTATTCCTCTGGGTGTGTATTTCAAAATGCTGAGGTTTACCAACGCAAAAGCGATTCTTTTTGGAATGACGTTCAGTCTTAGTTTGGAAATTCTGCAGTTTATTCTCGCAATAGGAGCGACAGATATTACAGATATCATAACGAATACCACAGGCACAGCAATCGGTGTTGGTATTTACGCTTTATTGTCTCTTGTTTTTCGGAAAAGCAAAAAGCTTGACAAGGTATTGTGCATATTGGCATCGATTTGCACCATGTTTTTGATTGCATTCCTTGCTCTTTTGCTTTTTTTTAACTAAACCATTCGTTAAATTCCAATTTGACGAACAGTTAAAAACAGCCGCCTACGATAATGTAGGCGGCTGTACTGTTCATGTCATGTTGGGGCAAAATGTGTGTTGACCTTCAATGGTAGTAAATTGGTAGTACAAATCACGAGGAACCCTTGCAAATCGTGGCATATAGCGGCATAAACT